>DATNFS010000086.1:0-13163 GCA_035606275.1 Rudaea sp. | reverse complement strand
GCGGGCGTCCTTCGACGGATGTGACGCAGGCGTGAGACTCCGCAAGCCGGGGCGCTCGCGAAATCGCGCGATCACCTCATCGCCCGATCCTTCCGCGCCCGCTCGCTGCAGGTTTGTCCCGCGCGACCGGCGAACAAGACGCTATCAAGCGCAAGAGGCGTTTCCTATCGCATGATCATGCGGTGCAATGCTTCTGAGCAAATGCCCAGCCCGTAATTCACAAGTTTTCGACAGCGCTATCGACGTCCGGTGACATTGGCGATCGGTCGCGGACTTCGCAGTACCGACAACACATACATCGGGCTCCAGGCCGGAAACGCCATATCTCCGCGCTTCGCATTCGTCACTTCGAGCGAAGCCATTGCCGTTTTTTCAGTTGCAGTCAGGTGGCAGGCAGCCGCGCGGCGCCAGTTCGAAGTCGTTCGTGTAGACCAGGTCGTAGCTCAGACGCGACAGGCCGGCGAACGTCGCGTCCGCCATGCCGCCGATGATCGGGTGCCCGCTGCCGTCGAATGCGATCGCAAGTCCGGTATCGTTGTTGTCGCCCGACGCGAAAGCCCCGAGCCCGTAGCCGTTGATGCCGAACGTCGTGTCGACGCTGCCGTTGTCGCCCCGCAGGCGCACGGCGATGAAATAATGGCCTGAACTTGGCGTGCGACAGTCGCCGGTGACGAGAATGCGCCCTGCGCTGTCGATGTCCACTGCCGTGGCAACGATCGCAGTGCAGTCGTTCGAGGCTGCGGAGAACCTTGCGAACCCCGCGTCGCTGCCGAAAGCCGGATCGAGCTGCCCATCGGCGGTAATGCGTCCGACCAGCATCGGCTGCCCGCCTGCAGTCGCGAAGGCCGCCAGCGCGACGACGGTACGCCCGGCACGATCGAGCCTCGCTCGTCCCACCGTGTAGATCGGGCCGCCCGCCCAGGTAAATGTCGCCGTGCCGTTCGTGCCGAATGTGGGATCCGGAGTTCCATCGGCATGCAGCCGCGCCAGCTCGAGGCCGAAATTCTCCTCGCCCAGCGGGGTATCGCCAACGAGTACGATCCGGCCGTCCGCTTGGACCAGGATGTCCGTGACGATTTCGTAGCCGTCGCTCGGAGAGACGTCGACAACGGCGCCACCCGAATAGATGATTTCATTGACCGTCGTGCTGTTGAATGTCGTGTCCAGGTTGAAGGCGAAGCCGCTGGAAGCGAATCGGACGACGCCGAACTTCCCGACACTGTCGGCTTGGCTGACGAAACCTGACCCGCCGGCCAGCACCTTGCCGTCGGGTTGTGCGGCGACGGCGAGCGTCGCGTCGACGTGTCCCGCGACATTGTCGATGGTGAACGAAGGCGGAAAATGGGCGCTGATGGACCCCGTACTCGGCGCCAGCGCATCCGTACGCACGATGAACGCACCGCCGAGTATTGTGTATTCTCCATCCGGCAGAACGGTTGCGGACCGGAACGGGTTGCAAGACAACAGGTAACACAGCGTCGTTCGGCCATAGCCGTTGGACAGGCCAAACGTGGGGATCCAGCTGCCATCCGGGTGCATGCCACCGATCCACGTGTCCGTCGTGGCGACCGCTCCAAACAAGGTCAACTCGCCGCCGGAGCCGACGAAGATCCGGTCGACTCGCGACATCGAACCCGGGGGATAAGACAGGTCCTTGCCGATCTCGTCTCCCTGGAACGTCGTGCGGCCGCCGCCGATCCACGTGGAATCGTAATAGCCGTCGGCGAGCGCCGATGCGGGCTCGGCGTGCAGCGCGACGGCAACCAGGGCCGCCACTGCTACGAAACTGCACCGGTGCATGTGCGCTCTCGTTTCGGCATCGCATCACCCTACTGCGCTACGCGGTGCGGGTCGATCGCATGATCATGCGGTTTTCCCCGGCCGACCGCGTGCCGGCATGGCCCGGCGCCGCCGATCGAAAAGTGGTTCGCCCACGGGTTGATCCAGTTCGCGTCGAGTAAGCCGACAGCGGTAGCGCGTAAGTCTTGGCTGCGGATCAATCCGGAGTGCGCGGCTCGGCGGGCAAGCGGGCGCAGCATGCCCTGCTTCGGAACTCCCCGATCAGCGCGAGTCCTCAGGCCAAACGGTGGCGCAAAGCGTAGCTCACCGCTTCGGCAACACTGTGCACCTGCAGCGCCGCATAGATCTGGCGGATGTGACTGCGGACCGTGTCGAGGGAGATCTCCATACGCTCGCCGATCTCGCGGTACGAAAGGCCCTCGACGAGGCCGCGAAGCACCGTTAGCTGGCGCTGGGTCAGACCGAGGTCTCGCGGCAGGTTCGCCGGGCCGGGGCGATCGACTTGGCTTTCCCGAACGAGGCGCAGGACGGTGTTCGCCAGCGCCGAACTCAGCGGAGCATTGTGGCGAACGACGGCCTCCAGCTGCTCGATCAGTTCCTCGCTGCCGCTGCTCTTGAGCAGGTAGCCATCGGCGCCGGCGCAGATCGCGGCGAGCACGCGCGCCGGCTCGTCGAACACGGTCAGCACGACGACGCGCATTTTTGGAAAAAGCCGCTTGACCTCGGTGGTCAGCGCGACACCGTCGGCATCCGGCAGCCCCATGTCGGTCAGCACGACGTCCCACGGCATCGGCATGCCCAGCTCTCGTGCCTTGCGTACGGCAGCGAGCAACGGTTCGGCTGCGCCGAAGGAAGCCGCGTGCGTGAAGCCGGGCAACCCGCGCAGCAACATGGCAAGCCCGTTGCGATAACGCGGGTCGTCCTCGACCGTCGCCAGACGCAATGGTGCCGGAGCCGATGCTGGCATTCCGCTCATCGCGCTACTGTCCGCCGACTCTGCATTCCCGGCAACCGCATGATCATGCGATTGCCCTTGGCGCCGACCCCGGCCAGTCGAGCGTAATGCGCGTGCCTTCGCCCGGTGCGCTGGCGATTTCGAGCCTTGCCCCGATCGCCGCGGCGCGGCGGCGCATGCTCTCGAGCCCGGCGCCGACGGAGTCCTGCCGCGGATCGAAGCCGCGGCCGTCATCGGCGACGCTCAGCCGCAGACCGCCGTCGGCCGTCGTCTGCAGCGACAACGTGACGTTTCGCGCGCCGGCATGCCGCGCGATGTTGTGCAAGGCCTCGAGTGCCAGCAACAGAAAGTGGCGGCGCAGCTCCGGCGCGAGCGCAGTGTCGGGCGCGTCTGTCGGCAGTTGCGCGGTCAGCCGCGGCGTGTCGCCGGGGAACAGGCGTCGCGCGTGATCGGCGATCTGCGCAGCCAGTTCGGCCGGACCGGCGCGGCCGCTGCGCAACGACCAGACCAGCGAGCGCAACCCGCTGCCGAGCAAACCGGACAGGTTCGCTATCTCGCGCACGAGGCGGCGCTGCTCGCCGGCGTCGAGATCCTCGCGCGCCGCCACGCCGGCCAGCATGCCGATGCTGCCGAGTCCGCTGCCCAGTTCGTCATGCAGATCCATCGCGATGCGCGTGCGCTCGCGCTCGACGCGCAGCAGCGCGGTGACCCGCAGGCGATAGGCCCAGGCCAACGCCGCACTTGCCGATAGCACGAACAGCAGCCACGCCCACCATGTTCGATACCACGGCGGCAACACGCGAAAGTCGATTCCGGCCGGCGGATCGGTCCAATGGCTGCCATCCAGGCTTGCCGCCATCTCGGCGTGGTAAGCGCCCGGCTCCAGCGCGGCAAACTGCAGCACCGGCGAGCGCGACGGCGCCGACCATTCGTCCTGGCCCGCAAGCCGCGAGCGATAGCGCAAAAGGGTTCTGTCCCTGAAACTCAGGGCGGCAAATTCCAGTTCGAGGCGATGCGCATCGGGCGGCAACTCGATCATGCCGCCCAGGCGCTGCTGGGTCGCGTCGACGTTCGCACGTACGGGCACCAGCGGTGGTGCCGGTCCCGGCGCTACGCGCGCCGTTTTCGGTATGCGCCAGATGCCGCGGTTGCCGGCGATCCACAAATCGCCGCGTCCATCCTCGCGCGCGAGAATTGCCGAATTTCCGGGCAGGCCCTGCCACTGCCCCGGCGTCTCGCGCACTTCCCAGCCGATGTCGCATCCGCCGCAGTCGTGCACGCGCAGCAGTGCTCCGGCACCTGCCGCCCACCAGTCTCCGGCCATTGCCGGCGTGATCGACTGGATGATGCCACCGGCGAGCAGGTGGTTGCCCGGCAAGCGGCGCACATGCGCGCCATCGAACTCGAAGATGCCATTGTTCGCCGCAATCCAGGTGCGGTTCGGGGCGACCGAAGCGATCGAGTTGGGCACGATCAGCGACCCGATCGGGTGGCAATCCTCACGACTCACGTTGTCAGGTCCGGTCGTGCGCAGACGGCAGATGGCGGCTTCGTCCAGGACACGCAGCTCGCCGGCAGCGTCGAGCCAGATTTCGTCGACGATGCCGGCCGGTGCGAGGGTGACCTCGCGCACAGGCGCCTCTCCGGTTGGCAGGCGCAGCAGTCTCGCCGTGGTTGCAATCCAGACCGCGCCGCTCGCGTCGGCGGCGCAGCTGTCCAGCAATTCGCCCTCGCTGCGCGGGCCGGCGACTTCGAATTTTCGGCCGCGCCAGTGCAGCAGATGATCGCGATCGAATGCCCAGACGCCGTGCCCCTCCAGCGCGCAAATGCCGGCAAAAACCGGTGCGGCAGCATCGAAAGCGAAGTGCCGTTCATCGGCGGAATTCATCTGCGCCAGGCCGCTCCAGGTCGATGCGAATACGGTGCCTTGGTATTCGGCAACCGAATAGGCATGCGCCGATGGCAGGCCTTCGGCCTCGCCCCACTCCCACGTGTCAGGCTCCGGAAACTGCATGAGGCCGATGAAGGTTCCGAGCCAGAGGCTGTTCTCGCGATCGACGAACAGGGGGCCGCCGCTCGGAACGCCCTCGGCGATTCCGAGCCTGCGCATGCTGCCGTCCGCGTTGTACGCCAGAAGCGCCTTGTCCAGCGACAGCCACAGCGTGCCGCCACGCTCGCGCATGTCCATGCCGCGGCCACCCGGGCGCTCGATCGCGTGCGCGCCGCCGGCATCGACTCGCCACAGGCCGCTGCCGTAATGCGAGGCGAGCCAGACCGATCCATCCGACGAGGACACGGCGAACCACAGATCCTTCTGCGCAACGAGGCGCCGCGCCGGTTCGGCGCCGTGCAGCTGCCACGCCGCCTGGTCGGTGAGCGCGACGACACCGTCGCCGGCACCGAACACGCGCAATGCCTTTTCGTCCGCCGGCATCCCGCGCTCGACCCGTTCCCAGTCACGATTCGCACTCCGGCGCCACAGCCGGCCGTGCGCCGTGATCCACAGGTTGCCTCGAGCGTCGAACGCGATGCCATCGAGCGCGAGCAGCGGCTTCCCGTCCACCCCGGCCACGGGCTCGAGTCCATGCTCGGTTCGCCGCAACGCGCGTCCGGTCGCCGTGCGTATCAGCAGTTCATCTCCGGGTCCGTAGCTGATCTGCGCGACGACCTCATCGACTTCGTCCTGGCCCCACAGCACGAAGCTGCGCCCGTCGAAACGCACCAGTCCGCGATGCGAGCCGATCCACAGGAAGCCGTCCTTGTCCTGCGCCAGCGCGACAATCTCGCCGACGTCCAGGCCGTAGTCCTGATCGTAGATCCTGAAGTAACTGCGCTGGCCCACGGCACCCGTGGAAAACATCATCAGCGCTGCAGCGATCAGGTGCGCGGCCGCACGCTGAAGCCGCCTCCGGCTGCCGGCGAAACGGTGATTTGCGCACGCCATGCGCCGACTCTAGCAGGATTTCCGCGCCCCTCGCTGCCACAAAAAACCCCGCTCGCGGCGGGGTTTCATCAGGCGTGCCGGCGCTGTGCCGGCAGGCAGTGTCAGCCGGCTTTGCGGGGCGCCGCCTTCTTTACCGGGGCCGCCTTCTTTGCAATGGCTGGCTTGGCCACGGCCGGCTTCTTCGCAACGGCGCCGGACGCGGTCGTCTTGACCTTGTGCGGCCTTGCGTTGCCGTAACTGCGTATTGCGGTCTTGCCCTTGCGTGTCTTGCGGTCGCCTCTGCCCATCGCATCACTCCAGATAAAGTCTACAGGCCGCGTAGCTTACCAGAACGCGGTGGAGGGCACCGCACGGCGCCATGGCCTGCGCGACATCGGCCGCCAGCGCGCCGACCAAGGGCTTCCCGCGCGATCCGGAACGTGTCGGAAAGGCCTCGATGCGGATTGTGTGATCCACGCGCATTCCTGATTCGACAGTGGTCCTGCCTGCCCTGTCTGCGTCGACATTCTTCGCATCCGCACAAACCCGTGTTGGGCGCTTCGCTTTGTCGTGAACCTTCTTCCGGCATCTAGTGCCGATGCTCCTCGCCAGCATGGTGACGATGCGCGTGTCCGTGGCAATCGCCTTCCGGGCAGTCGTCGCCATCCTCGATCTGGATCGTGGCGTGGGCAATGTGGAAGTGTTCGCGCAACACGCGCTGCATCGCCGCCAGTGCACCGGCCGCTTCGGCCTGCGGGTCCAGGCGCGCGTGCAGCGTGGCCATGCGCCGGCCGCCCGCCAGCTGCCAGACATGCACGTGATGGACATTGAGCACGCCGGACTCGCGCTGCACGGTTTCGGCGACGAGCAGGGGCTCGATTCCCTCAGGCGTGCCTTCCAGCAGGATGTGTGCGGAGCGGCGCAACAGCGACCACGCGCTGGCCAGGATCAGCGCCGACACGAGCAACGACACCAGCGGATCGGCCGGCAGCCAGCCGAGGTAGCGCACGACCAGCGCCGCGATCACCGCGCCGAACGACCCCAGCAGGTCGCCGATCACATGCAGGCGCGCACCGGCGAGATTGAGATCGTCGTGGTGGTGGTGGCCGAGCACGCCGAGCACGATTGCGTTCACGCCGAGGCCGAGCAACGCCACCACGAGCATCACGCCGGACAGGATCGGCTCGGGCTGCATCAACCGCGAAACCGCCTCGACCGCGATCCAGACGACCAGCACGAACTGCAGCAGCGCGTTGCTGTAGCCGGCCAGAACCTCGAGGCGCGCGTAGCCGAAGCTGCGCAGGCCGTCGGCCGGACGCCGCGCAAAATGCGCGCCGCCCCAGGCCAGCAGCAGGGCGAACGCGTCGATCAGCATGTGCGCCGCGTCGCTGAGCAGCGCCAGCGAACCGGAAATCCAGCCACCGACGCCTTCGGCCAGCAGCGTCGCCACGGTCAGCGCGGCCGCCAGCAACAGGCGCCTCTCGCCCCTGTCGGCGGCGACGTGGTGATGTGCGGAATGATCGTGCGCGGTCATGGACATGCTGCGGGCGAGGATCGCTGTAGTGCCTCAGTTCGCATCATTCCGGGCCGATCGTCGTGGGCCTTCGACAGGCTCGGGCCAAGGGGCGCCTGCGGCGTATCGAGCCGAGGGCGGCCAGGACGCTGTCGACATTCCGGCGCGGGCCACGCGCCAGACCTCGACGATTCGCATTGATCCGCGCATGGCACGGGATGTTAGGTGAGAGCGCAGGCGTTACACAATCGCATTCGGCGGGCAGCACGAGTCATGCGCATGGGCATGTGCCAGCCGCAGGTTGACGATGTGCGCCAGCGCGACCCCAGAACCGCCCAGCGCGACCAGTGCGGCATGCCAGCCGCCGGCCGACTCGAAATCGTAGACATAGCCGCCGAGCCAGAGCAGCACCAGCGAAGGCAGCAGCAGCGCCAGCGCGAACGGCACGCGATGCCGCAGATAGCCGCGAATCAGCATGGTGGTTGCCAGCACGGTGGCGAACGCGATGAACCAGCGCTCGAACGTGTGGTCGGCAAGAAATCCCAGGCCCACGGCCGGCAGCAGCGCGAAGACGAACGGCAGCGCAGCGCAGTGCAGCGCGCACAGGAACGACGCGGTGGCGCCGACGCGGTCGGCAACCTGCGCCAGACCATCGTGGCCGGCCGGATCGTGCGGATGCGGGGCGGGCTGGAGCTGCATGGTTAAGTTATAACATAACGTTGGTGAGCGCGCAGTAATGCTGGCGGAACGCTGCAGATCAAGTGTCGGCAGCATCACTTCGAGCCGATGGACGGGCGTCATGTTTGTTATGTTATAACATAACTTACATTCCCGCAAGAAGCGCCGCTGCAACCAGAACGGAATGCGTCCCCGGTGCGGATTCCTGGATTCGGCGTGACGAATGATCTTGAGTGGCGCGCGCCGGTCAGGTCAGGCGGCGCTGCAGCGCTTGCACTTGCCGTGCACTTCGAGCGTCTGCGCGCGCGCGCGGAAACCGAGCGCCTTGGCCTGGTCGCTGAGCAGCTTGGCGACACGTTCGTCGCAGATCTCGGTCGCCGACTCGCATTGGTCGCAGATCAGGAACGGCACATGATGGGCGACGCTCGGATGATGGCAGCTCACGTAGGCGTTGATCGACTCGAGCTTGTGGATGAATCCGTTCTCGAGCAGGAAATCGAGCGCGCGATACACCGTCGGCGGCGCCGCGTTGCTGCGATCGTCCTTGAGCCGGTCGAGCAGATCATAGGCCTTGACCGGCTTGTCGGATGCGGCGATCAGCTCGAGCACCTGCAGCCGGATCTCGGTCAGCCGCAGCCCGCGCTTCTCGCACGCAGCCGACACCTCGCGCACGAACGCCTTGGCGTTGTGCGTATGGTGATGCTGTTCAGAGTGTGCGGTCTTGGCGGACATGGCAGGCAACGGGTTCCCCGGCCGGATCATAACTCCAAACGTGGGGCGCGGTTCGCGCGGGATCAAGCTTCGCCTTCGCAGGCATCCGCACCGGGGCAGCCGTTCAGCGCACGCGGCTTGCAGGTGCCGGAACGCGGCTGCCGCGCCTGCCGCGTCGTGGCCGCCCGCGCCGGTTGGAAACTGCGCCCCCGGATCGATGTTCACACCCGACGGTGTCGCGGCACGGCGAGCGGCGTCCGGCCAGAACCCGCCTGGGCTACCCGGCTTTGAGCTTCGCTCCACAGTGGCGGCAATGCACGTCGCCCGGATCTACCGGGCGCTTGCAGGCTGGACACGCGGGTTTCGGCTTCGTTGCCGGCAGGCACAGCGAAATGATCCAGCCGATCGGACCGAGCGCCGCACCGAGGATCGCATCGCGCACGACGGCATTCTTGCGCCTGCCGATCATTGCGCCGACCGCGGCGCAGATGATCGTCAGGACAATTGCCCAGAACCACAGGCGCGGATCGGAGAGCGCCTGCGTGCACTGGTCGAGCACCTGCAGCATCTGCTCGGGATCGCTCGAATCGGTCGACGCGAGCGTGGCGAGATCGCAGGCCATGCTCGCTACGCGCCGGCCTTCGCCAGCGCGTCGTCGACACGCTTGAGCGCGCGCTCCTGGCCGGCCAGGTAGACCGTGTGATCGATCGACGGCGACACCTGCGTGCCGGTCATGGCCACGCGCAGCGGCTGCGCGACCTTGCCCATGCCTTCGCCGATCGCCGCGGCCGCCGCTTCGATCGCACTGTGCACATTTTCCACTTTCCACTCTTTCAGGGCGGCCAGTTGCTCATGCACCGCCTTGAGTGCCGGCACGGCAGTCGCCGACTTCAGGTGCCTGGCGACGGCGGCATCGTCCCAGTGCGTGATCGGCCCGTACCAGACCGAGGCCTTCTCGGCCATCTCGCGCAGCGTGTGCGCGCGGTCGCGCAGCGCAACAACGACGTCGGCGGGCGCCGGACCATGCGCGGGATCGAGTCCCTGCAGGCGCAGGTTCCATTCCAGGTGCGGCGCGATTTCGAGCGGGTCGTCATGCTTGAGGTAATGCTGGTTCAGCCAGCGGAGCTTTTCCATGTCGAACCGGGCCGCAGCCTTGTTGACGTCGCCGATGTCGAACAGCTGCACCATCTGCTCGCGCGAGAAGATCTCCTGGTCGCCATGCGACCAGCCGAGCCGCACAAGGTAGTTCAGCAGCGCATGCGGCAGAAAGCCGTCGTCGCGGTACTGCAGCACGCTGACCGCGCCGTGGCGCTTGCTCAACTTCTGCCCGTCGGCGCCGAGGATCATCGGCAGGTGCGCGAACTGCGGCACCGCGGCACCGAGCGCATGGTAGATGTTGATCTGGCGCGGCGTGTTGTTGACGTGATCGTCGCCGCGGATCACCTCGGTGATCGCCATGTCGATGTCGTCGACGACGACGGCGAAGTTGTAGGTCGGAAAACCGTCCGAACGGAGCATGACCAGGTCGTCGAGTTCGTCGTTGCTCCACTCGATGCGGCCCTTGACCTTGTCGGTGAACACGACCGATCCGCCGGCAGGGTTCTTGAAGCGGATCACGCGGTTCGGGTCATCGCGCAACGGCTCGTTGCGCTCGCGGTAGTGGCCGTTGTAGCGCGGCTTGACGCCCTGCTCCATCTGCAGCGCGCGCATGCGGTCCAGTTCTTCCTTCGTCTCGTAGGCGTAATAGGCCTTGCCGGCCCTGACCATCTCTTCGGCGACCTGGCGGTAGCGTTCCATGCGCAAGGTCTGGTAGTACGGGCCTTCGTCGTGGCTCAACTCGAGCCAGCTCATGCCGTCGATGATCGCCCTGACCGCCGACTCGGTCGAACGCTCGCGATCGGTGTCCTCGACGCGCAGGATGAACGTGCCGCCGCGCCGGCGTGCCTCGAGCCAGCAATACAAGGCGGTGCGGGCACCGCCGATGTGCAGGTAACCGGTCGGGCTCGGTGCGAAGCGCGTGCGTACGGTCATCGATCGAATGGACAAAAACGGGGCGACAGATTAGCAGATGACGCGGCCTGCGGCTCCGGCGTGGCGCCGTTCGACCGCGGCACGACGGGCGGCATTGCGAATCTTAACGACGCCGTCCCGCACCGGTCATGATCGTCTCCACACGGCACGCTACACTGTGCGCCTTCATCGCGAGGCTCACTCATGTCCGAACGTTTTCCGGCCGCCCGGCCGCTCCTGCTCAGCGTGTTGCTCACCTTGGCCGGCTGTGCCGGCACGGGCAGCGAAAAGGCCGGCACGCCTGCTCCGCCATCCGGCAGCCACCTGCAACTGGCGCTGCTGGAAACGACCGACCTGCACGCGAACGTGCTCAGCTACGATTACTTCAAGCTGGCCGAGGACAGGAACATCGGATTCGAGCGCGCGGCGGAACTGATCCTTGCCGCCCGCAAGGAATTCGAAAACAGCCTGACCTTCGACGCCGGCGATACCGTGCAGGGCACCGCGCTGGCGGACTGGCAGGCGCTGGTCAAGCCGTTGCCGTGCGACGGCGAGCTGGCAATCTACAAGTCGATGGACGCGCTCGGCTACGACGCCGGCACGATCGGCAACCACGAGTTCAACTACGGCCTGAAGTTCCTGAGCCAGGTCACCGGCACGCCGTACAACATCGCCGGCGTGCCGGTCGAAAAGTGCAAGGGTCCGCGCTTCCCGCTGGTGCTGTCGAACGTGTTCAGCACGAAGGACGGTAAGCCGCTGTACGCGCCATGGCGCGTGCTGACGCGAACGTTTCGCGCCCGGACACCGGACGGCGCGCTGCGCGACGTAACGCTGCGCATCGGCCTGATCGGCCTGACGCCGCCCGGCATCATGGAATGGGACAAGCGCAACCTCGAGGGCAAGGTCAGCGTCATGGGCGTCGTCGAGTCGGCGCAGAAGTACGTGCCGGAACTGCAGAAGGCCGGCGTCGATCTCGTCATCGCGATCGTGCACGGCGGCATCGATGCTTCGCCGTACCGGTCGACCGGTACCGAAAACGCCGCCTGGCACCTGGCCGCGGTCCCCGGCATCGATGCGATGCTGCTCGGTCATTCGCATGCGATTTTTCCGAATCCGTCGGATGCGAAGTCGCGCTACGCGCACCTGCCGGAAGTCGACAACGAACGCGGTTTCGTGCGCGGCGTGCCGGCCGTCATGGGCAACTTCTATGGCTCGAACATCGGCGTCATCGAGCTGTCGCTCAACTTCAACGATGGACGCTGGCAGGTCGACCGCGGCACCACGCACGCCGAGGTGCGCTCGGTACGCAACGCGGACCGAAGCTATGTCGAGCCGGATGCCGACATCGCGCCGCTGGTGCGGCCCGAGCACGAAGGCACGATCGCCTACGTCAAGACGCCGATCGGAAGCAGCGATTTCGACATGAGCACCTACTTCGTCGCCGCGGGCGACATATCCGCGCTGCAGATCGTCAACGCGGCGGAACGCGACTATGTGGAGAAGTATATAAAAGCCAACATGCCGCAGCTTGCCGGCGTGCCGGTACTGGGCGCGACCTCGGTATTCAAGGCCGGGTTCGGCGGGCCCAAGGACTATACCGACGTGAAGGCCGGCCCGCTGGCGATCAACAACGCCGCCGACCTGTACCTGTACCCGAACACGCTCAATGCGGTGAAGATCGACGGCGCCGGCGTGAAGGCATGGCTGGAAAAGTCCGCCGGCTGGTTCAACCGCATCGATCCGAACAAGGCCGAGGCGCAGGACCTGCTCAACTCGCATGTCCCGACCTACCTGTTCGACGTGCTGCAGGGCGACCTTGCGTACGTCATCGACGTGACCCGGCCGCTCGGCGAACGCATCGTGGAACTGCGCTACCGCGGCCAGCCCGTGCGCCCCGACCAGCCGTTCATCGTTGCCACCAACAATTACCGCGCCAGCGGCGGCGGCAACTTCCCCGGTCTGGACGGCAGCAATGTCGTGATACCCGCGCCCGACCTCAACCGCGACGTGCTGATCGCCTATGTCCGCGACGCGCGCCAGATCACGCGCACGCGCTTCGGCAACGATCGCAACTGGCGCTTCGCGAAAGTCAGGACTGCAGGTCCCGTCACGTTCAAGTCCGCTGCCGGCAAACTCGAGATCGCCCGCGCGGCCGGTATCGACAACGTCACCCAGCTCAAGGACAACGGCGACGGCACGGCCGTCTATTCTCTGGACCTGTCGCACTGACGCGCTCGCTTTCGTTATGGCCCGGAGGGCACGCGACAGGAGTCGCGGGTAATCCATCTTGATCTTAGGTTGAGGTGCAGAGCTTCGTCTCGCCTGCGGCGAGCCGGTTACTTTCAAAGCAGGGCGTCCGCGCAGCTCCGCTGCGCGGGTTACTTTTTGGCATGACTGCGGGCATCCTGCCCTTCGCCGCTCCGCGGCTAGCTGCGCTGTTCGCGCCGCTCCTGCGGCGCAGTGCACAAAAAGTAACCAAAAAGGTCTAGCACCGGACGCGGTGCCCCGCCGCGCGTCATGCGCGGCGGGGCGTTCCTGCGCTTCTCGGTGACGGCGGGGTCGTCTGGCAGTAC
>DATNFS010000085.1:0-6485 GCA_035606275.1 Rudaea sp. | reverse complement strand
CGGCCTTGCCGCTCGTGAATGTCAGCCACTGCACGTCGTACGGATAGGCGATGTTGTTGCGGCGGGGAAAATCCACCCCTGCGAACGGTGACGCAACCGGCACGATCGTCGCCAGGTGCGGCGGAAACTCCTTCGCCGTCGCCCACTGGTCGTAGCCGGCATAGGAACCGCCCCACATCGTCACCTTGCCGTTGCACCAGCTCTGCTGCGCCAGCCACTCGACCACGTCGTGCCCGTCCTTCGCCTCCTGCAGCAGCGGCGTGAACTCGCCTTCCGAGTTGCCGCGGCCGCGCACGTCGACGGTGGCGAAGACATAGCCGTGGCCGGCGAAATACATGCCGCGATCGTGGTAGCTCTGCGAAATGTACGGCGTCAGCGTGAAGATGCACGGCAGCGGGTCTTTCTGCCCCTGCGGCCGGTACAACGTCGCACTGAGCTTCACGCCGTCGCGCAGCGGAATCCTGACACCCCACTGGAAATCGACCGGGCCGGCCTTGTCCGCGCTTTCCGCCGACGCAGCTTCGTCGGCGAAGGCCACGACGGACAATGTGGATAATGCGGCAAATGCAACAACGTTTCGCAGCGACATCGGGGCGTTCTCTTATAGGTTGAAGCGACTCGGTGCAAACGGCGCCGGGTCGAGCGGTGGCCGTCGGCCGCAGATCATGTCGGCGATCAGCATGCCGGTCGCCGCCGACATGGTCACGCCGAGCATGCCATGCCCGGTGGCCAGGACCAGATTCTGCACGCGTCGCGTGCGGCCGAGAATGGGCAGGTCGTCATAGGTCATCGGCCTCCAGCCGTACCATTCCTCGACCACCTGCGGACCTTCCGGTTCGATCAGGTACTCGGCCGCGCCTCGCCGCAGCGCATCCAGGCGCGTCCGGTTCAGTGACGCATCGTAGCCGGCGAACTCCATCGTGCTGCCGAGGCGATAGCCCGAACCCCAGCCGGTCACGCAAACCTGCCGCTCCTTGAGGGTCAGCGGAATGCGCGGACAGCGTTGCGGCCTCGCGTAGGTGATCGAATAGCCCTTGCCGGGCTGTATCGGGATGCGCAGGTCGAGTTGCCGGGCGAGCAGCGGCGACCAGGCGCCGAGCGCGAAGACCACTTCGCGACCGGCGAAGTCGCCGCGGCCGGTGGTAACCGCGTCGAGGCGGTCGCGCCCGGCGCGAAAGCCGCTGATTTTTGCCGACTCGACGATCGTACCGCCTTTCGCCCGCACCGCATCGGCCAATCCGGCGCCATAGCGGTCCGGGCGCAGGTGCGCATCGCCCGGATTGAGGTAGCCGCCGATGATGCTGTCGTTCAGCGCCGGCTCGAGTTCGCGGCAGCGCACGCCATCGAGCATGTCGACCGGCACGCCGCACTCGGCCAGGATCTTCGGCAACCACTGCGATTTGGCAAAGGCCTGTTGGTCGCGGTAGACGTTCAGGGTACCTGTCGTTTCGAATTCGCATTCGATCTGTTCGTCGCGGATCAGCGCTTCGATCGCCTGCCGCGCCAGCCGCAGCAGCGGCGCCTTGGCTGCGGTCGTGCGCCGGAAATCCTCCCAGCGGCAGCGGTGGGCAAACTGCAGCAGCCATTCGAACAGGGCGAAATCCAGGCGCGGCGCGACGCGAAACGGCGCGTCGCCCCTGAACAGCCAGCGCAAGGCCTGGCCGATCTGGCCGGGCATGGCCAGCGGCGTCGCGTGGCTCGGCGTGATCGTGCCGCAGTTGCCGTGCGAACAGGCGCCGGCAACCGTTCCCTGCTCGATGATCGTCACGCCGCGTCCGGCGCGCAGCAGGTACAGGGCGCAAGTCAGGCCGATCACGCCGCCGCCAAGGATCAGGACATCGGCATTCCGTTGGGCGGAAGAGTCGATCTGCGTCATCTGGCAACGTAACCGGGCCCGCGCACGACCTGACCTGGCGTCGCCCCGGTGTGCTCGCCGTTCTTCAGCACCTGCACGCCATTGACGAACACATCGCGCATGCCGGTCGCGTACTGCTGCGGCCGGTCGAATGTCGCATGGTCGTCGATCGTCGCCGGGTCGAAGATCACGATGTCGGCGAAGTTGCCGGCCTTCAGTTCGCCTCGATCGCGCAGCTTCAGATTGTGCGCCGGCAGCCAGGCGAGGCGACGCACCGCGTCGGCGAGGCTTGCGACGTGGCCGTCGCGCACGTAATGACCCAGAAAGCGCGCGAAGTTTCCATACGCGCGCGGGTGCGGCTGGGACTTCAGGAACACGCCCTCCGGCGCATACGAGCCTTCGTCCGAACCGAGCGCAACCCACGGCTGCGACAGGCCCAGCTTGACGTTTTCCTCGGACATGAGGAAATAGACCGTGCCGACGCGGCTGTGATCCTCTATGACGAGGTCAATCGCTGTTTCTTCCGGCGACTTGCCGCGCAGCCTTGCGACTTCCGCCAGCGTCTTGCCGGTCAGCGGCTTGAGCGCCTCGGTGTCGAACGCGACCAGCAAGACGTTTTCCGGCTTGCCCGCCGCCACCAGCAGGTTCTCCCAGTCGTTGGTTGGTGCGCGCATCTCCTTCGCCACTTTTGCGCGCACGTTCGGATCCTTCAGGCGCTTGATCCAGGCGTCGACTCCGCCCTCCTGCACCCAGGGCGGCATCGCGGCATCAAGTCCGGTTGCGCCGGCGGTGTAGCTGTACATGTTCGCGGAGATGTCGAGGCCCTTGGCACGCTCGTCGTCGATCCTCGCGATCGCCTGGCTGAACTTCGCCCAGTTGCTGCTGCCGGCGGCCTTGAAGTGATAGACCTCGCCGTGGACGTGAGCGGCCCTGGCAATGCTGATCAGTTCGTCCAGCGATTCCATCAGGCGGTTGCCCTCGCTGCGCATGTGCGAGATGTAGGCTCCCCCTGATTCGCCGGCGGCCTGCGCCAGCGCGATCAGCTCCGGCGTCTTGGCATAGAACGCCGGTGCGTAGATCAGCGCGGAGCCGACGCCGAGCGCGCCCTCGCGCATGGCCTGGCGCACCAAGTCCTGCATGCGCCTGAGTTCCTCCGGCGTCGGTGCGCGATCGACATAGCCCAGTTCGTGCTCGCGGATCGTCGCGGCACCGACGAACGAGGCGATGTTCGGCGAGATGCCTTTTTTCACCAGTGCATCGAGCCCTTCACCGAGCGTCGTCCAGTCGATCGGATGCTTCAGGTCGCCCTGGGCGGCAAGTGCCGCCTTGCGGATTTCATCGGTCAGCGGCCCGAGCGACTCGCCTTCGCCGAAGACTTCCAGTGTCACGCCCTGGCGAATGTCCGACTCCGAGCGGCCGTCGATGTAGAGCGAGTCAGGTGCCCACGACAGCATGTTGACGAAGCCCGGGGCCACGGCCATGCCCTTGGCATCGATCTCGCGCGCGGCGTGCATGCGGCCCAGGTCACCGACCGCGGCGATGTGCTGACCCTGTACGCCAATATCCGCCACGCTCGGCTGACCACCGGTCCCGTCATAGATCGTTCCGCCGCGAATGATCAGGTCGTACTCCGGTGCCGGCGCCCTGACCTGACATGCGGACAGTGCTAGTGCGACAGCGACGGTCAAGAGCGGCAGGCAACGCATCGGAGCTCCCACGGGATTCGGTGCAAACGGGAAGCGTGAGCGAAAGCGGTCGCGGAACGCAAGCGGCGCGCCGGAGCGCATCAGCATCGCCAACCATCTCGAGGGCGTGGCCGTTGCCTGCGCGCGCCGGATGTGAACGCGGTCACACTGCCTGCGGGTTGGCACCGAATCTGCATTTGCTCCAGCGCCGGCGGGGCCGGTCTTGAGCGGGAGTTGAACAATGTCCATCCCAACCAACGAGCTGCTACTGGCGCTGCGCTCTCCGACATCGGGGTGGCTGGCCGCCATGATCTGCGCGCTGGAAGAGGCCGTGCAGGATCCGAGCTTCTCCGAGCATCATCGGAACTTGGTCCGCCAACTGCTTGATGTGGATAAGGTTCCAACGACCGTCAGTGCCGCCGCCAACAGCCGCCTGGCGCGCTTCGAACAGTCCGTGGCCGAAATGCACGACCTCGTCGCCGGCCACGATTTCGAATCGATCGAACAACCTGCGTCGCCACTCAGCCAGCGTCCAAAACTGACGTTGGTGGGCAGTGTCGCCGCCTAGGACGAAACAGTGAGGGGAGTCCGGAAAGGCCCGGGAAACCGGGCCTTTTTTTTCCTCGCTCAATAACGGATTCCGCGACCTTGCCGTCCGCCTGAGTCAGGTGGACGAGCCTCTTGCTGCGCAAGTCTCCCGGGTCGTCGAAGAAGCGACGCAGAGGCAGAACGCTAGCGCCCAGCGCTCGTCTGGCACACGGCTAGTGATGGTGATGGCCGCCCGGTCCATGCACATGGCCGTGTGCGACTTCCTCTTCACTGGGCTCGCGCACGTCGACGATCTCGACCGCAAACGTCAGCGTCTTGCCGGCCATAGGATGATTGAGGTCGACATCGATCACGCTCGATCCGACCTTGACGACGGTGACGGACCGATGTCCGTCTTCGGTCCTCAACACGGTCGACATGCCCGGCATCAGGCGGTCGCCGTCGCGGAAATATTTCTTCGGGACGCGTTGCGTGTAGTCCTCGCGGCGCGCGCCATAGGCCTCTTCCGGCGGTATCACGACGTTGAACCGATCCCCGGCGACATGGCCTGCAATCGCCGTCTCGAGTCCGGGAATGATCGCGCCGTGGCCGAACAATATCGCGAGCGGCTCGCGCGCGTGCGAACTGTCTATCTCCGCGCCGCTGTCGTCGGTCAGCTGGTAGTGAAAGGTCACGACTTTGTCTTTTTCCGCCTGCATGGTGCACTCCGCATTTGATCGACGGCATGGTACATCGGTTGCGCAGCGTCGTCATTGACAGACGCCGCGCGTTGTCAGAACGTGCGGTTCAATGCGCGCCACATCTTCCGCCGTGCTCTGCTGCTGCCTCGCGCTGGCCGCGTGCAGCGCACCGCAGCCAAGGCCAGGTCCGCTGCCTCGCTTCACCGCACCCACGCCACATCACGGCGCGGTGGGTGCCAACGACATCCTGTTTCGCGCGATCGCCCTCGTCGGCACGCCGTACCGCTACGGCGGCAACACGCCCGAGGGTGGCTTCGATTGCAGCGGGCTGGTCGGCTACGTGTTCCGCGACGTTGCCGGCATCGTGCTGCCGCGGTCCGCCGCGGACATCGGCAATATCGACGCGCCCGACATCGATCGCGGCCGGCTCGAGTCCGGCGACCTGGTGTTCTTTCGCCACCTGACGCGCAGTGTCAGCCATGTCGGCATCTATGTCGGTGAAGGCCGCTTCGTGCACGCGCCGAACGAGGGCGGCACCGTGCGTCTGGATCGTCTCGACGACAGCTACTGGCGCGAACATTTCGTCGGCGCCAAACGTATTCCGCTGTAGATCACGCGCAAGGAGACTCGACCACGAAGTACCGCAAGCGAAAGGAGGGCAAAGATCGCAAGAGAAACCAAACCATCGGTTTGCCCGGGATATCCGACGGCACCCTCACGTTCCGCTCTTGTTCGCTCTCGCTTCCTTCTCGTTTCCTTCGCTTCTCCCTCCGCTTCGCTTCCGGCTTTCTTCGCCTCCTTCGTGACCCTTCGTGTCCTTCCCGTCTTCGTGGTGTTCTTGAGTCTTGCGCTCCGACTATTTGACTGAGCGTGGCGGCTCGGCACGCAGATTGTCGAGCAATGGCGTTTTCGGCCGCTCGATGACGAGGAAATCGTTGCCGGCCGCCTGATGGCAACCGGTACACGCCGCCGACAATCCGTCGAAGGTCTTTTCGAATTCGGACTTGCTGCCGCGGTCGACCGCATCACGCAACGCCAGCATCGGCGCTCGCGTCATCGCCGGCAGGATGTCCGCCAGCCGCTGCGGCTGGAAGATCGCATGCTCGGGGTTCTGCTCGACAACCGCGTCGAATGCTTCCTTCAGTTCCTGCAGTTCGAACGCCGCAAGGGTCCAGTTCTGCGCGTGGCCCGCGTACCACAGGCGCGCGTGACGGATTTGTATACCGAGCATCTGCTCGCCGAGTTCGGGGTGATAGGCGGACTTTTTCAGCTCCGCGATCTCCTTCCGCAGCGCAGCGATCTCGGCGCGATCGTCGGTTCCGGCCGGAGCGGCGGCCGGAACATTCCATGTCGCGCCGGCGCCGAGGCAACCCAGGACCAACGCGGTGATACCCGCCAATTTCCAGCGCATGAAACGCCTCCATCACAGATGCGAATACGAATAATTCTCAGAGAGTGCCGGAAGTGCGCCGCAAACGCCAGCCGCCGATCGTCACGGTGCGCAGGAAGATCAGGTCGACGGACTGGTCGCGGCGGCGCCAAAGCGCTGCCCTTTTGCTTCCGGGCCCAGTGCCGTAACGAGCGCAAGCAGGACCGCGACACCGGCGATGAATACGGCCATCGTCAGGCCGTACTGCTTGTGGTTGGCCTCCGCCAGCGTCGTCAGCACCCACGGCACGCCTGCAGCGATGAAATTTCCGATCTGGTAGGTCAATC
>DATNFS010000084.1:0-34755 GCA_035606275.1 Rudaea sp. | reverse complement strand
ACAGGCGTCATGATGTCCAGAAGGCTCGCAGGTCGTGTTGCGTGGCGCCGGCAAGGCTGGCTGCCTTAGCAAGCCGCGCGGCGCGGGCTGCGGGCCTTCTGGACATCACCCCGTCCTTTGACTTAAAGCGTGGGGGCCGCTCTGCCTGCGCGTATCTCCTCGGTCCGTCGACTCGACAGACGGCCAGTCTGCCTTCGCCGCGGGCCCTGCGATCTGCACGCAGGCAGAGCGGTGACGCCTGCGTAGACTTGTTCAGAGCATCCTTGGGACAGCAGACTACACAAGATGCCCGAAGTCCACAAAAAAACGCCGGGCAAGTCCCGCCCGGCGTGGAGAGATTGCAACGCGATTTAGAAGTCGTACGACACCGAGAATCGGGCATAGCGAGGCGCATACGTGTCCAGGACCCTGCCGTAGTCGACTCGCGGATTGGACGTCGATCTGAAGCTGTCGCCGTAGTACAGCGGCGTCTGATTGTCCAGCAGGTTGAACACGCCGAAATTGAAGTCGAGCTTGTGGCCGGCCCAGTCCGGCTTGTAGTCCACGCTCAGGGCGAGCTGGTGCGTCCACGGCAGGCGACCGAGCGAACCCGGCGGCACCGGCACGCCGCCGCACCAGTAGTACGTATTGGAACCATGCAAGGCCACCTGGTTCGGTCCGTACGCGCCGCGGCACATGCGCGGCGTGCCGGATGCGACATACAGATTGCCGCCGAGCGTCCATTCCGGGGTGATCGCGTAGGCACCGTAGGCCTTGAGCTGGTGTGTGCGGTCGTTGGGCAGCACGCCGTTGGAATATTCCATTCTTTCCGGAAAATCCCAGGCGGTGGTGATGGATTCATACGAGCCGCTCTGTGCGGAAAAGGTGCTGACCGGTCCTTCGTCGTTGCCCCAGGTCCTCGACCAGACGTAGTCCAGCTTGCCGAACCACTTGCCGTCCCACGCATGTTCCACAGACAGGTCGATCGACGCGTAGCGGCGCTTCGGGCCTTCCGTGAAGCCCTGGTCCGCCTTGGTGAAGGTCACCGGGACGAGACTGCCGTCCGGCGCCTTCATCAGCAGGTTGCTGGTCAGCCCCGGATTGATCAGGACAAGACTCTGCGCAAACTGGTCGCAACTGTCCGGTGTCATCCAGGCATAACCTTGCGCGCGTCCCGCCGCACACTCGTTCTGGATGGCGTCGTAGTCGTCGATGATGCGGTTCATCTTCTGGAAGGTGCCGGTCGCGCCGAACACCCAGTTCGTTCCGATCATGTCGAAGGCTTGCTGCATGCCGAAGACGAAATTGTCGGAAAACTCGGCCTTGATGTTCTGCGACGCGGAGATGCGCGGATCCTTGGCTTGGCCGTACTCGCTGTCGATCGACACGCCGGTCGCCGGGTTCTGCGGCAGCGGCGTGAATCCGACAGGCTCGCCGGTGGTCGGATTGACGCCCGTGTAGGTACCGTACACGCCGGCATTCGTCACCGGCGCGGCGATGGACAACGCCACCTGTTCCGGCAGCGCCAGGTAATAGCGACCGGCATTGCCGAACACCTTCAGGCTGGAATCGCCGTGCACGTCCCAGCTGAAGCCTACGCGCGGCGCCCATTGTGGCTTGGTCTCGCGGATGTAGGCCTCGCCCGAGGCGTCGTAGTTGGTGAACGAGTCATCGCGGATACCGAGGTTCAGCAACAGGTTCGGCGTAATCTGCCAGTTGTCCATGAGGTACGCGGCGCGCTGCGCCACTCGCATCGACGCTGCCTGGATATCGACATGCTTTTGCACGTAATAGCAATGCGATGCGTCGCATTGGGTCGACGGCGCAACGAACGGCGGGACGCTGGGATCGACACCAAAGACCGGCACGCCGGGCGCACTCTGACCGTAGATCCACTGATAGCCCGGACCCGGATTCACCGAGCCGTCGTTCAGGTCCCAGGAGTTGATGTTGTCGATGCCGACCTGGAAATCGTGCTCGCGCCATTTGTAGTCGAGGCTCACGCGGTAGTTCTGCACCGTTTCCTTGTGACTGGGATCGGCGATCGACGAGTTGGTCTGCGAATTTGAAACGCCTCCGGGCGGAACAAACCTCGGATCCTGATTGGATGCACTCTCCACGTGCGGCAACGTTGGATTGAAGCCGGGGAAGGCGGGTTGCTGCGTGAAGTACTCGCCGTGCATCTTGCCCAGCATCGCATTCAGGGTCAGGTTGTCGGTGAGATACGAGGTGTAGTTGGCCACCCACATGCGGAACGCGGTCTTGGCGGTCTGGTCGCGGCTGTTGAAATCGCCGGGCTTCAAGGTGCCGTAGTCGAAGTCGTAGATCGCTCCCCAGGTCTTGTGCTCGTTCTGCAGGCCGGTGACGCTCAACAGGTTGGCGTCGTTGATGTTCCAGTTGATCTTGGCGTAGACCTTGGGGTCGTGCACCGTGACATTTTCGGTGGTCGCGCTGCTGCTGAAGGACGACGTCGTGCGGTAATGGCTGTCGTCCTGTTCGACGCCGAGGAAGAAGAACAACTTGTCCTGGACGATCGGGCCGCTGAGGTAAGCGTCGTAGATCGTCTCGCTGCTGTCGTTGTTCTTGCGGAAGACAGCCAGATCGCCGGGTGTGTTGCCCGGACTTTTCACCAGCGGATTGGCGTAGTAGTAGTTGACCGGGTCGTCGCGCAGGCTGCCCGGCTGCCACAAGGCGCGCCCACCGAAATGCCAGTCGTCGGAGCCGCTCTTGCCGACCTGGCTGATCACGCCGCCGATCGAGCGGCCGTACCGGGCATCGTAACCGCTGATGTAAGTCTGTTGCTGCTCGATGGCGCCATACGGCAGGGCGATGCCGCCCTGGTTGTTGAGCAGTTCGGTGGTGTTGAAGCCGTCGACGTAGTACGCGTTCTCGGCTGTCGAGGCGCCGCCGAACACCAATGCCTTGGTGCCCAGCGGACCGCCGACCAACTCGGGAGAACCCATGTTGACGCCGGGCGCCAGGACCGCGATATCTTCGGCGCTGCGCTGCAACGGGAGCTGCTGCAACTGCCTCGCCGTAATCGTCGTCACCTGGTTGGTGGTGCTTACGTCGATGGTTTGGGCCAGCCCCGTGACCTTGATCTCTCCGAGGCTCGCCGCGGCTGCTGCGTGCGCCGTGAAATTCACTTCCACCGCGCCGGCGGCCACCGGACTCACCGCGTCTCGCGATTCAACGACCTTCCCATCCTGAATGAGCGAAATCGTGTAGGTGCCGACCGGCAAGGTAACCGAGAACTTGCCCGACGGACCCACTTCGATCGTGCGATTGAAGCCGGAGCCGCCGGTGATCTGAATGACTTCTCCGGCAGCTACTGGAGCCGTGCCGTAGATGGTGCCGGTGGTCGACTGGGCCCATGCGGCTGCCGTGAATCCGAAGCAGGCCGAGCCGATAGCCAGTGCCAGCGCCTTGCGCCGGATAGCACTATTGCGATGCAAAGTACGCGAAGACGCCCTCTTCATGAATCGTACCCCCAATTGCTGGAAACGTCGGTGAGTTGCAGGGTGCAGCCCTGTCTGTTGCTCATGCTGCCGGCGTTTCGCGTGATCGTGTGACCACAGCTACTGCAGATCAGCTACACGCGGCATGCGATGGAGAATACTCATGCCGGAAGAATCCACCAATGCAAAGACAGGTATCCTGCATAGCTCCGGGTTATGGCCTCACCGGACTGTGCCGGTGGCTGGCATTCCGCAGAACCGCGATCTGCCGGGAAATCGGGCGCATCGGCTGGTGGTCGGCGAATCGGAAATCGGCGCACCGCCGCGCGCACGAGCCGTCTCTACAGTTCGGCAGCCGGCAGGTACGATGCATGCGATGACCTTCACGCAAAAGGCCGGAATGAAACGACTGATCTTGCTGCCTGCCATTGCGGCCCTCATCGCTTGCATGTCCTGCATTGCCCAGGAGACCGTCGCAGCTCCGCCTGGCCCGGTCGAGTTGACGGTGCGCCTGCCCGACCCGGGCCAAAAAATCCTGTATGTGGACGAGGTCATGCCGGTCGAGCCCGGGTCGCTGACGCTCCATTATCCGAAGTGGATTCCCGGCGACCATGCGCCCGACGGCCCGATAGAAGACGTCATGGGGCTGGAATTCATCGCCGATGGGCAACCCGTTGCATGGCAGCGCGACGAACTGGACAGGTTCACGTTTCATTTGACGGTGCCGGCCGGCGTACACCGGTTGCAAATCCGCTTCCAGTTTCCGGACCCGGAACGGGTGACCCCGCAGTTGCTGGATCTGACGTGGGATCACGTCGTGCTGTATCGGGCCGGATACCCGACGAAAATGCAGGTGTTCCGTCCCGCGCTCGAAATCCCCGCCGATTGGCAGGTCGCAAGCGCGCTGGAAACCGCAACGCGCGACGGGACACGTGTCGCGTTCAAGCCGGTGCCGCTCAACACGCTGGTCGATTCGCCGGTGATCGCCGGCAAGTATTTCCGGCAGATCGATCTTGCTCCGCAGGGCTCGGTCGTGCGTCGTTATCTGGACATGGTCGGCGACACGGCAGCGGCGATCGCGATTTCGGACGAGCAACTCGCGGACTTTCGTCGTCTGATCGAGCAGGCGCAGGCGCTGTTCCACTTGCACCATTACGACAGCTATCACCTCCTGCTCACATTGAGTGATCACACCTCGGTCGGCGGTCTGGAGCATCATCAGTCGAGCGACGACCGGGCGCGAGGCGGCTCGAAAATGCTGGCGGACGCCGAGCACTTCATGCTCGACGGTTCGCTGCTGCCGCATGAATACACGCATTCGTGGAACGGCAAATTCATGCGCCCGGCAGGTTTGTGGCAGCCCGATTTCGAACAGCCCGAGCGCAGCGGCCTGTTGTGGGTTTACGAAGGACTCACCGTCTATCTGGGCGACGTCCTGACGGCACGCAGCGGGTTGTGGTCGGCCGAAACATGGCGCGAGGCGGTGGCGTACCGCGCGGCAGAGATGGCATGCCGTACCGGCCGCGCGTGGCGGCCGTTGCGCGACACCGCCGTCGCCCTGAACTACGACGCGCCCAACGCGTGGGCCAACTGGCACCGGCAAAACGACTTCTACCGCGAAGGCCAGCTGCTGTGGCTGGCGGTGGACATGAAGATCCGCGAACTCAGCCACGACCGACACTCCATCGATGATTTCGCGCGGGATTTCTTCGGCATCGATGATGGCAGCTTCGTCACACACACCTATGGTGTGGACGATGTCGTCTCGGCCCTCAATCAGCTGCAGCCCTACGAGTGGACGGCCTTCCTGCGCAGCTGGGTAGACGGCACCGGCCGCGAAGTGCCGCTGTTGTCGGGCATCGAGGCCAGCGGCTGGCGCCTGGTCTACACCGACAAGCCTTCCGCGTACGAGAGCGCGCTCGAAAACGTCGGAATGGGAGAACTCGAGGGAAAAGGCATCAACGAAATGAATTCGGTCGGCTTGTTCCTCGACAACGACGGCAAGGTCGTGGACGTGCTGTGGGATGGGCCGGCGTTCAAGGCCGGGCTCGCTCCGGGCATGAAGCTCGTATCCGTCAACGACCGTGTATACAGCACGCAGGCATTGCGCGAGGAGATTTCGAAAGCGCGGCAAAGCAGGCAGCCGCTGCAGCTGCGCGCGCAGGCGGACGGCGTGGACAACCTGCACACGATCCACTACGACGGCGGCCTGAGGTATCCGCACCTGATACGCGCGCAGCGTGGGCGCGATTACCTTCAGGAGATCCTCGCGCCGAAACACACTGGGAAGGTGTCGTGAAATCGTCGCGCTCACCCGCCGTGCTGTCCGCCCGGACGGTCACAATCGTTCCGGCTAGAGCTGCCGCTGCGGGCGCCGCTCGCGCCGCTTGCGCGCGCCTGGGTTAGCAACGCGCGGGCATTCGGTAACAATCTATTCCATAAGGATATTGTTGCCACCTCGGCGCGCTCACGCCGATCAGGGACAGGCAGGCCGGCGCGCGCGTCGAAGCGTGGCGGGCTGCGCGGTTTGCTATATTCGCGGCGACGGGGGAAGACACTATTGGGCTGCCATGCAGGCGCAACGGTGACCGCCGCGACGCAAGATGACCGAACGCTGCCACCGGACACGATTCCGGAGCCGCTGTTCGTACTGGTCTACCAGGAATTGCGCCGGATCGCGCGCGGCCAGCGCCGCGCCGCGGGCAACCCGGCGACACTCGACACGACAGCGCTCGTCCACGAGGTCTACCTCAAGCTGCACGCCGCGCCCGAAGCGGCAGCGGTCGATCGCGCGCACTTCCTGTCGCTGGCGGCGCGCGCGATGCGCCAGGTGCTGGTCGACCACGCACGTGCCCGCTCGCGGCTCAAGCGCGGCGGCGGTCTGGCCATCACCGGACTGAACGACCAGATCGGCGTCGCTGCGGACGTGATCGATCTGGTCGCGCTCGATGCCGCGCTGAGCGAGCTGACCACGCTGGATCCGCGCGCCGGCCAGCTGGTCGAGTGGCGCGTGTTCGGCGGCCTGGACATCGCCGAGATCGCGCGCATGCAGGCCCTGACCGAGCGCACGGTGTTCCGCGACTGGCGCCGCGCGCGCGCGTTCCTGCTGCATCGGCTGGAGCTCGGTGCCCGGGCGTGAGCATGGATCCGCAACGCTGGCGGCGCGTGGGCGCGATTTTCGACGAAGCGGTCGATACGGACGCGGCGGGGCGCGGCGCGCTGCTCGAGCGACTTTGCACCGGCGATGCCGAACTGCGTCGCGAAGTCGAGGCGCTGCTGGCCGCCGATGCGGGCGCGACGTCGTTCGATCGCGGCGTCGATTCGGCCCGCTCGGCCGCCGCCGCAGGTTGGGTCGGCGACGAACACGATGACGTCGACGCGGGCGAACGCATCGGCCCGTGGCTGGTGCGGCGCGAACTCGGGCGTGGCGGCATGGGCGTCGTGCTGCTGGCGGAGCGCGCTGACGGGCAGTTCGAGCAACGCGCCGCGTTGAAGCTGATCAAGCGCGGGATGGACAGCGACGCCGTGGTCGCGCGTTTCCTGCGCGAGCGGCAGATCCTGGCGCGGCTGGAGCACCCGCACATCGCGCACCTGCTCGACGGCGGGCGTGCCGCCGATGGCCGGCCGTACTTTGCGATGGAGTTCGTCGACGGCGAGCCGCTGCTGCGCTACTGCGCCGCGCGGAACGCGAAGCTGGAGGAACGGATAGCGCTGTTTCTGGACATCTGCGCGGCGGTGCAGTTCGCGCACGGCCAGCTGGTCGTGCACCGCGACATCAAGCCGTCGAACATCCTGGTGACCGCCAACGGCAGCGCCAAGCTGCTGGATTTCGGCATTGCCAAGTTGCTCGACGACTCAGCCGCCGGTCCGACGGCGACGATCGACGCGGCGCACCGTCCGCTGACGCCGGCCTACGCCGCGCCCGAGCAGTTGCGCGGCGAACCGGTGACGACCGCGACCGACGTCTATGCGCTGGGCTGCGTGCTGTACGAGCTGCTGACGGGACGCAGGCCGCTGGCCCACGGCGATGCGCCGACTGCCGAGGAGATGTTGCGCACGCAGGCGTCGACCGATCCGGATGCGCCGAGCAGGGCAGCCGCTGACAATGCGCCGGTGCCCGCGCGACGGCTGCGCGGCGACCTCGACACCATCGTGCTCAAGACGCTGCGGCGCGAACCGCAGCGCCGCTATGCAACCGTCGCCGCGCTGGCTGACGACCTGCAGCGTTACCTTTCCGGCCAGCCGATCGCTGCCCGGCGCGAGAGCAGGGGCTATCGCATCGGCAAGTTCGTCGCACGCCATCGCCTTGCGGTCGTCGCCGGCGCGGCCGCGGTCGTGGCGCTGCTGCTGGTGACAGGCGTCAGCATCTACGAGGCGCGCGTGGCGCGCATGCAGACGCAGCTGGCGCAGGCACAGGCGCGGCGCGCCGGCGTCACGCGCGAGTTCCTCGTCGGCGTGTTCGGCCAGGTCAGTCCCGACGGCAACAACGGCAAGCCCATCACCGCGCACCAGCTGCTGGAAACCGGCGAGCGCGAACTCGACAAGGAGTTCGGGCGGCAACCTGCCGCCAGGGTCGAGATCTCGGCGTTGCTCGGCGAGTTGTTCCGCGATATCGGCGATCGCCAGCACGGGCAGGCGCTGATTGCGCGCGCTCTGGCACAGATCGACGATCCCGCCGTGCCGGACGAGGTCCGTGCGCGCGCGTTGCTGACGATCGCCACCGATGAAAGCGAAGACAAGGAAACCTTTCAGGCGGCGCTCGAGCATGCGCGCCGAAGCGTGGCGTTGCTCGAAGGGCGACCCGGCGCCGATCCGGAAACCCTCGCGGCGGGACACGTTGCAGTCGCCTATGCGCTGCGCCGCCAGGGCAGGAGCGAGGAAGTCGCCCGGTTTCTCGACACGAGCATTTCGCGCGACACGAAAACTCTGGGAATTCAGGACAAGGCAATCGCCGAGGAATGGGTGCAATTGGGGATTGCGCTGCAGGAGCTGCGTCGTTTTGGTCCGGCCGAAGCCGCGTTCGGCAAGGCGCTCGGCATCTATCGCTCCGTGTACGGCGACGACAGCCAGCATGTCGCCCATGCCCTGGATGCGTACGCCGGCATGCTGCACGACAAGGGTGATTATGCCGCGGCCGAGAGCACTTATCGCCAGGCACTCAAGATCGACGCGGCCAAGCTCGGACCCGATCACCACGACACGCTCGTCGACCGCGGCAATCTGTTGCGCATCCTGGAATTGCAGGGCAAGTTCGACGTCGCACTGGCCGAGCGCCTGGCCCTGGTGGAACGCGGCAGGGCCTCGGGGCAGCTGACGCCTACCGATCTGGCCTACGACTACCTTGCGCTGGGAATCGACTACGTCGAAGTCAGCCGCTTCGGCGACGGCGAACAGACGCTGCGTGACGGACTTGCCCTGATCCGCACGACGAAGGGAGAGCGCAGCCTCATGTATGCGTACGCCCTCGAGTTCCTCGGCTACGCGTTGCCGTGGCAGGGAAAATACGCCGAGGCAGAACGTGCGTTCCGCGACGCGCTGGCGCTGACGCTGGAGAAAGATCCGTCGGTTTCGCCATCGGCCTGCCGCCTGCGCGACTCGCTGAGCTGGGTGCTCGACCTCGAACATCGTTATGGCGAGGCGCTGACTCTGGCCACGCAGGTGGATGCCGACTGCACGCGCAACGTGCCGGCAACGAGCCTGCAGCGTCCGACGTTTCTGGCCGACTTCAGCGCCATCGAATTGGACAATGGCGCAGCGCCGCAGGCGCTCGCCGCGGCGCTGGCGGCGGTCGAAGCCGCGCGCAAGACCTACCCGGCAGCTTCGTATCGTCTGGGCGTGCCGCTGTTCGCGCTGGCACGAGCCGACCTCGCGCTCGAACGCAACCGCGATGCCGAACCGGTGCTGCGCGAAGCGCTCGCCGTGCGCAGGCCGCCGTATGCCGCCGATGATCCGCGCGTGCTCGAGGTACAGGTCGAACTGGTCAGGGCGTTGCGCGCCAACGACAAGCGCGGCGAGGCCGACGCACTGAAGGAGCAGATCGAACCGCTGCTCAAGGCGAACGCGTCGCCGTATCTTTCGGACCTGCTGGCGCGCCTGCAGGCGCCATGAAGGGGCCGCACGGGGTCGACGCATGACTGCAGTCGACGCCAGGGGACGGTTTCCGAAGCTAGCCGGCCGGCGATCGCTCGCGCCGCTGCTGCGTGAAGTGCCGTTGCAGGTCCGCGACGATCGACAAGGCCAGCGCTTCGGGCCCGCTGCCGCCGAGGTCCAGACCGACCGGCGCATGCAGGCGCCCGCGCAGGCGCGCGGCGACGTCGTCGCCGAGTTCCTCCAGCAGCGCATCGCGCCGCGCCGCCGGACCGAGCAATCCGATGTAGCCGATGTCGCTCTCGGCGCAATGGGCCAGGTGCTTGCGGTCGAGCAGGTAGTTGTGGGTCATGGCCACCGCCGCGTCGGGCGGCTGCGCGCGCCATTCGCTCGCAGCGGCGTCCGGCGCCAGTTCGATGACGCCGGCGACGCCGGCAGCGCGCGCGAACGCGAGCCAGCGCGCGCGGTGTTCGACCACGCGAACAGTCCAGCCCAGCAACTGCATCAGGGTATGCAAATGCGGCGTCTCCGGCCCGGCCCCGAACAGCAGCACGCGCGGTGGAGGACTCAGGCGCAGGTGCACGATGCCCGGCGCATTGGCCGCGACCTGTGCGTCGCCGGCAGCACCGTCGCTGCCCCATGTCCAGCGCTCGTCCTGCAGCGAGGCATGCCCGCTACCGGCCTGCGGCCCCTCGATCACCAGCGTGAGTTCGAGCGGGTTCGACGCGGCAGCCAGCCGGGTCAATGCCAGCGCCAGCGGCGCACCGGCCGCAAGCGGCAACAGCAGCAGGTGGATGCGTCCGCGACAGCCGGTTCCGCTGCCGAACGCGAGGTCTTCGTCGCTGCGGGTATCGAACTCGACGACATCGGCACGGCCGTCGAGCAGCACGGCTTTCGCGCGCGCCTCCAGCGCGGGCTCGAGGCAGCCGCCGCTGATGACGCCGTGGCGCAGCCCGCCGTTGCCGAGCAGGACCAGCGCACCGGGCTTCTGATAGGTCGAACCGAGCGTCGCAAAGACGATGCCGAGCACGCACGGCTCGCCGCCCGCATGCATCGCCGCGAGCGTGTCGAGCAGACCGGGCAGCGCGCCGCGCGACGACGTTGCCGCGTGAATCCGGAGCGTGCTCGTCGTCTGCTCGACTGTCGGTTTTGCCATGGCATCGATCATGACGTTGCCGCGTGCCGCGGCAGGCGGAAAATCCATACTGACTTGACCGGGGCAAGATTCGACACCTGAAGACTTACCACAAAGGGCGCAACGGACACAAAGGAAAATTCGTGTTCATCCTCCGCCCATCAGGCGCGTCGTGGCGATCTTGGGTTCCTCGCGGATTGTCAGCAGACCGACCGGCATGGAAACGTCCGCGCGCCCGACCGCCTGGCCATGAGCGAGCAGCCAGACCCGCGGGAATCACGCGATCGCGGCATCGACGATCGCCTGCGCTTCCTGCAGGATCGACTGCAGGTGCGCCTGGTCCCTGAAGCTCTCGGCGTAGATCTTGTAGATGTCCTCCGTGCCCGACGGCCGCGCGGCAAACCAGCCGTTGGCGGCAACGACCTTGATGCCGCCGATCGGTGCATCGTTGGCCGGCGCGCGTCCGAGCACGCTGTCGATCTTTTCGCCACCCAGTTGTTTGATGCGAACCTGCGCCGGAGCCAGCTTCGCCAGCTTGGCTTTCTGCGCCGGCGTGGCAGGCGCTTCGACGCGATCGGCCCAGGGATGGCCCAGCTCGCCAGCGAGGCTGCGATACAGCTCGCCCGGATCGCGGTCGCTGCGCGCGGTCATCTCGGCGGACAGCAGTGCCGAGGCGATGCCGTCCTTGTCCGTCGTCCATACGCTGCCGTCGCTGCGCGCAAACGATGCGCCGGCGCTTTCCTCGCAGCCGAACGCCAGCGAGCCGTCGAGCAGGCCATCGACGAACCACTTGAAGCCGACCGGCACCTCGAACAGCTTGCGACCGAGGCGTTGCGCGACGCGGTCGATCAGCGCCGTGCTGACCACGGTCTTGCCGACTGCCGCGCTGCCGTTCCAGCGCGGCCGGTGTCGAAACAGGTAGTCGATTGCGGTCGCGAGGTAATTGTTCGCCGGCATCAGGCCGCAGCTTTGCGCCACGATGCCGTGGCGATCGTGATCGGTGTCGCAGGCGAAGGCGACGTCGTAGCGATCCTTCAGGCCGATCAGGCGCTGCATCGCATACGACGACGAGGGATCCATGCGGATCTTGCCGTCCCAGTCCACGCTCATGAAGCCGAAGGTCGGGTCGACTTCGGTGCTGACCACACTCAGGTCGATCCGGTACCGCTCGGCAATCGGCGCCCAGTAGTGCACGCCGGCGCCGCCGAGCGGATCGACGCCCATGCGGACGCCGGCACTGCGGATCGCGTCGAAGTCGATGATGCTGCCCAGATCGCCGACGTAAGCGTCGACGAAATCGTGCTCATGGATCGTCGCGGCGCGACGCGCCTGCGCGAACGGCATGCGCTTCACGCCGCCCAGCGCGTTCTCCAGCAACGCATTGGCGCGTGTTTCGATCCAGCCGGTGATGTCGGTGTCGGCCGGTCCGCCGTTGGGCGGGTTGTACTTGAAACCGCCGTTGTCGGGCGGATTGTGCGACGGCGTGACCACGATGCCGTCGGCAAGGCCGCTCTTTCGCTCGCGGTTGTAGCGCAGGATCGCGTGGGAGATCGCGGGCGTCGGCGTGAATTCCCCGTCGGCCGCGATCAGCGTCTCGACGCCATTGGCTGCCAGCACTTCCAGCGCCGTCTCGAACGCCGGCTGCGACAGGGCATGGGTGTCGATGCCGACGTACAGAGGCCCGTCGATACCCTTGCCGGTGCGGTATTCGCAGATCGCCTGCGTGATCGCCAGCACGTGCCACTCGTTGAAGCTGCGCGCGAACGAACTGCCGCGATGGCCCGAGGTGCCGAATGCAACACGCTGCGCCGGGATCGACGGATCGGGGCGCAGGTCGACGTAGGCGGCGAGCAATTTCGCCACGTCGACCAGCAGCGATGCCGGTGCCGGCTTGCCGGCGAGCGGGCTGATCCTCGTGCTCATGCGTGCCTCTTTCGCGTGCGCTGCCAATGCCGGTCCGCGCAAGCCACCACGTGCGGGCGCCGGCGGTTTCCGGTTGCGCATGCTGACCGGTCGATCGCGAATGTCGAATGAACACGTGCGCAGCGCTGCGGCCGGCCGGCGGTTGCGCGCCGCCGACGCCACTCGGCCATTGCCGGTCGTCGCCGCCGCTGCGGTTCTTGGCCCGCGCCGCGCGACGTCACGCGCTCGACGACGGTCCCGTGCCCTTGACGACTTCCATGCCCTTGCGCCGCCGCTGCGCCGCGCGTTCGCGCTTCTGTGCGAACATGCAGGCATCAGCGCGTTCCACCGCGTCGAGCAGGTCCGCGGCGTTGCGGAACTCGACGACGCCGAACGACACCTGCACCTCGACCGTTCCGGTCAGCGCCAGGCTCGCATTGACCAGTTCGAGTCGTCCCGCGAGCGCCGGTGCCGTAAGGCCCGGCGCAACCAGGACGAATTCGTCGCCGCCCCAGCGGAACAGATGGTCTTCGGGCCGCACCTTCTGCTGCACGGCCTCGACGATACGCACCAGCGCGACGTCGCCCTCGACGTGTCCGTAGCGGTCGTTGAGCAGCTTCAAATCGTCGGCGTCGATCATCGCGACCGCGCCGGATACCGGTTCGTCGACGTCCGTCATGAAGTTGAGCAACTGGAAGAACGCGTGACGGTTGCACGCCATCGTCAGCGCGTCGCGTTCGGCCGCCTTGCGGTAATTGGCGTGGCTTTCGGCCAGGTCATCGTAGAGCGCCGCGAGCTTCTCGCGGCTCTGCTCCAGCACCAGCACGACGCCGCCGAATCCGAGCAGGAATTCACACACCAGGTGCGCCGCCGAGCTCAGCTTCAACGCCAGCATCGGCAGTGGCACGTCGAACAGCAGATTTGCCGCGAACACCGGTACGTAGGCCAGGAAAGTCACGAACAGCAGCGCCAGCGCAACACGCATGGCGAGCATGCCCGGGCTCCTGGGCCCGCGCCTGGCCGGCGCCAGCGCCACGAGCGCCGCGGCAAACACCAGCGCCAGCACCAGTGACTGCACGACGAAGAACGCGCGGAATTCGTATCCGGTCACGCGCGGCAGCACCAGTGCGACGATCGCCAGTGCGACGATCACCCTGCCGGGCGGCACCTGCGGCCAGTCGCGCTCGGCGAAGCGTGCGCAGCCCTCGACGATCCACCAGCCGAACAGGTACTCGCCGAAGAAATACAACGGCAACGTCGCGCCGGCCCGCGCCGGCATGGCCTGCTCGACCAACAGCGCGAGCAGCGCGCAGGCAAGGCTCATCCAGCCGCGCCACCAGGATGAAAGCGCCGGCATGCTGACGACGTGATTCAACATCAGGCAGAGCAGGCCGATCAGCCCTGCGCCGACTGCCTGGACCAGCAATCCCAATGCCTGGACATTGTCGAAAAGCTCTGCCAACGCTCATCCCGGTGCCAAGAAAAAACAAGTTTATACCGACTCGGCGCCGGACGCTGGCCTGGTCTTTTGCGCCCGGCATGTTCGAGCGACAACGTCGCGTCGAGTGCTTGCCGATGCGACGAGCACCCGCTGGATCGCACGCCGCAAATCTTTCCCGCCAGCCGTCGTCCCGGTGCCGGAGGGCGAGCCCGGGGATCGATGCTCAGGCAGCGACCAGTGCGCGGCATCGGCGCGCGGTCTTGATTGCCACGCCCGGCACGTCGCGGGCGCAAGGCAGGCAGCAGCGTGTAATGACGCACGACATTTGTCGTAAGCAATCAGTACCGATACGGAAAACGTCGCGCGCAGGCGCGGGCGGATCGGCAATTGAGCCGGATTTGCAGCAGTTGGTGGCCGCGCTTGTGTTCCGGCGCCACGGTTTTCGTGACAACCAAATGGAGACAGTCATGAGTCGAAAACATGCGCCTTCGCAGCATGGCCTCATTCCCCGGGCACTGGCTTGCGCCATCGCCCTCGCAGCGGTCACGACAACGGGCAGCCGCGCCGCGGCTGCAACGCTGGTCGTGACGAACTGCGCGGATGACGGCGCCGGCAGCTTGCGCGCCACGGTGGCACAGGCGCAGAGCGGCGACACGGTCGACCTCGGCGGGTTGGGCTGCAGCGGGATATCGCTGGCGAGCGGTGAAATCGATATCGGCGTCGACGATCTCACGCTGCATGGACCGGGCGCCAGCCGCTTGACCATCGACGGCGGCAGCGCTCCGTTCCACACGCACGCGGTGATTCGCCACCGTGGCGCCGGCACGCTTCGCATCGACGGCCTGAGCATCAGCGATGGGCTTTCGGCGTATGCGGAGGACGGCTCCACGGCCTGCATCGCTTCGAGCGGAGCGATTGCGCTCACGCTGTCGGTGGTGACCGGTTGCAACTCGAGCGGCGGCATCTTTGCCGCCGGCGGCCTGAGCCTTCTGCACAGCACGCTCAGCAACAACTATCCGGTCGGCGCGCGGGTCAAGGGCGGTCAGGTGTCGATCGTGGCTTCCACCATCGACGGCAACAGCGCGTCGTACGATTGCGGCGGCCTGGACATCAGTGGCAACGGCACGACGCTGATCAGCAACAGCACGCTCACCAACAATCATGCGGCCCTGTACTCGACGCTGGGCGGCGGCGCCGGATGCATCGACCAGCCTGTCACGATCAGCAACAGCACGATAGCCTTCAACTCGGCGCGCGGCAGCCCGCAAACAAGCGGGCTGATCCTCGGCTCGGCGCAAGTCACGATCGAGAGTTCGATCATCGCCGAGAATGTCGGGATCGGCGAAGCCACCGATGTCGCCTTCATCGCTCCAGCGCCGTCGGTGACGGGGCACAACAACCTGATCATGGTTGCCACCGGTGCGCAATTGCCGCCGGATACGATTTCCGCGGACCCCCGCTTGCTGCCGCTGGCCGACAACGGCGGCCCGACGCGAACCATGGCGCTGGCGGCGGGCAGTCCGGCGCTGGACGCCGGCAGCGACAGTGCCGGCCTGACCACGGACCAGCGCGGTGACGGCTACCGGCGCGTGGCAGGCAGGAACGCCGACATCGGCGCGTTCGAAAATCAAGTGACCGAAGGCGCCGGATTCATCGGTCCGGGGTTTACCGGATCCTGGTTCGATCCGCAGCAGAGCGGACAGGGCCTGACCATCGAAGTGCTCGGCGGCAACCGCTTCTACGCCACCTGGTTTGCGTTCGATGCGTTCGGCAAACAGGCCTGGTTCACCGGCGTCGGGACCTACGCCGGCAACACCGCGACGATCACCCAGACGGTGCAGCCCGAAGGCGCGCGCTGGATCCCGAATTTCAGCAGCGCCGACGTCGTTGCGGTGCCGTGGGGCACGCTGACCTTCACGTTCAGCGACTGCAGTCACGGCCGCGTCGACTTTGCCTCGACCGTCGCCGGCTTCGGCAGCAACCACATGAACCTTGTCCGGCTCACCATGCCGGACGGACTGTCCTGTCCCTGATGGAGCGGCGCCTGCAGGGGTGGAATCGCGATCAGCGCAGATGTAGTGCGGCCGGACAAGGCCGCACCGGAATGTGCCCGGAGTGCGTCGGGGCCCGCTTCCTGCCGGTTGGAAAAAAGAAGGCCCGCATTTCGCGGGCCTTCTCGTTCTGGATGGCATCGCCGCCTATTTGCCTTCGGCAAGCTTCTTCAGATTGTCCAGGCCGGCCTGGTAGACGCCGGACATCGTGTCCCTGGCGGTCTTGTCGTTGGCGTCGGCGGCCGGTTTCGGGCCGGTGTCCTTGCGCTGGAACGATCCGGACCACGTCACCTTCGACTTGTTCTTGCCGGCGGCCGCGACGTGGAACGTCGAGGTGTAGTTGCTGACCGGCAGCACGCCCTCGAGGATGGCGTACTTGAACGAGCGTTTGGCATCGTCGTAGGCGAGCAGTTTTTCCTGGATCGTGCCGCCGCCCTTGAGCGTCAGCAGACGCACGGCGCCGACCGTGTTGTCGCTACCCTGCACGATCTTGTCCGATTCGACGGCAGGATGCCACGTGTTGAGGCCGCTGAAGTTCCTTGCCTGTCCCCATACCTTGTCGGTGCCCGCATTGATCGTGACGCTCTTGCTGATTTTGAGCACCGGCGCGCCGGCCGCCACGGCAACGCCCGATACGGCCAGCAGGACAAAGTATACAAGTGCAGTAATTCTTTTCATGGCAAACCTCCGGTGGGAAGGGGACCCGAGTGCCGCCAAAGGCGATGCTGCCGGACGCGTCCCGCGGCAATCAATATCGCACACTTCAACGGGGTTTTCAGACGGCCCCGCGCGGCGCGTGGCGGACGTCCCATTTCTGACACAGCGCTGCGCCGACGGCACCTTCCTGCGTGCGCCGCTTTTGCCCCGGGCGCCGCGCCGTCTCAGCCGATCGTGCCTGCCGTGCCGGCTTGACGTGCATGCACGGCGTCGAGTGGCCGGCGCAGCATTTGTTCCGCCGCGCAGACAGAAACGGCAATGAGCCAGGCCAGCGCGACATTGAATACGAAGTGACACTGCTTGGCGACATCGGCGAGGCCATCGCCAAGTATCGTCACGCCATAAGTCGTCGCGATCGTCGTCGCGGCGAGCGCGGCGAACAGCAGATCGGCGTGTCCCGGCGCGCGATTGCGGCGCGTCAGCATCGCCACGCACGCGACCAGCGGCAGGAGCAGCAATACCAGACGCAGCAGTGGATGTCGTGCGATGGTCCGGCCGATGCTCGCGTAGTCTTGCGGCAGGCTGTCGGTGTGGCCGTCCTCGACCGTGCCAAGCCCCTTGGCCAGCCACGCATCGAGTTCGCCGATGCCGTTCAATGCCAGGCGCGCCGCGGTCGCCGGCTCGCGCAGCAGGACAGCGGCTTCGCGCGCGCGCGAAAAACGGGTGATGCCGGGGCAGGCCGCTTCCGCATCGTAGTCCGGCAACTCCCAGGATCGATGGTCGCTCCATTGCGCGCAGCGCGGGTCAAGGTCGAGCCGCTGCAGCGTGAGCGCGCGGTTCGTCGAAGCCGGCAGCAGTCCCATCAGCACGATGTCGGCGGCATTGGCGATACGGATGTTCTCGATCAGCGGCGACGTGCGCTGCACCTGCGCGACCTGCAGCAGCAGCGCCAGTGCGCCGCCGGCAGCGAGCGCAAGGCCCTGCCACGGCCGGTGCCGTGCATGGTGCCGGTCGAGCAGCATCGTCACCGCGGCCAGTACCAGAGGAAGCAGCAGATGCTGGATCTTGCTCGCGCCCAGGGCAAACCCGGCGCAGGCGAGCAGCAGTGCGCGCCGGCGCGTCGGGCGCAGTCCGGAGAACAACAGCAGCAGCGCGAACGTCGCATAGAGCGCGAGCAGCGCACTCCATTCGGCGTAGAAGGTATTGGCGTACAGCGTATTGGCCGGATCGCAGAACACCAGCGGCAGCAGCATCGCGTTGGCCAGGGCGTGAGCCGGGCGGCGCCGGCGCCACCACGCCGCGGTCACGGCCATGTTGAGCGCGGCAAGCAGCAGGAACTTGAGCGTGCCCAGGACCCGCACCGAATGCGTCGCGGCACCGCCGAGCGCCTCGGAGATCCTCCAGCCCAGTGCGACGACCGCCTGCGGCAGCAGTTCGGTGGACCAGTAGCACATCGGCGATTGCTGTCCGGTCGGCATGAAGGCGTAGTGCGCAAACGGTGCCCAGGGGCTGTTGTCGGTCGGAGGGATTTCGCGCGGACGGTCCGGGTACAGGTCGAAGCAGGCGCTGTAGCGAACTTCGTCGTAGCTGTTTGCATAGGCCAGCAGCGGGTCGTGCAGCAGCAGCGCTGCGCCACGCAGCAAGCCGAGCAGGGTTGTCATGACGACAATCGCCCTGAGCAATCGGATGGCGAATGGGCCGTGGAAGGCATGCATGAGTCGTGTCACCAGCGTTCGGCAGCGATGCTCCGAGTCTGGCGCTGAACGGTGACGCAACCGCGTCGCCGGTGTTGCAGGCGGATGTCGCTCTCAGCGGGCCGTGGGCGGCGAGGTCGGCAAGTCGATCTGCTCGAGCGACAGCAGGCCGGCCCAGAAGAACGGATGGGCGAATGCGCGGCTGGCGCGCAGCCGCAGCTGCGCGGCGCGCAATGCCTGCGGCGCGTCGTGCAGCGGATCGGAAGTCAGCGCCGCATAGAACGCAGGCACCCACAGAGCCGACGCCGCGTCGCTGACCGGCCACATGACCGCGACGACACGCCTGGCGCCGGCGCGCGACACGGCATCGGCAAAGCTCAGGTTGCCGTTGACCGCAGCGCCGCTATCGCCGGACTGGCAGGCATCCAGAACGACGAGGTCGTTGCGAACGCCCTTGTCGAGCACGTCGATCCAGCTCAGGAATGCCGGCGCGGTTTCCGGCGCCTTCGGTTCGAGCCACAGGCCCGCGTAACCGATGCGCTGCGGCTGCGCCGTGCCGTGTGCCGCGACATGGATCCATGCGCCCGGTTGTGCGAATGCGTGGTCGATCGTGTCGCGCGTCGCCTGCGCATCTTCCGTGACACGCAATCCTTCGCTTCCAAGCGCCGCGCGGATCTGCGCCGCCTCGACCTCGGCACCGGCGAGGAGCGGTCCGGGCGACGACGTTGCGGCATCGCGTTGCGCCGAAACGACGACGCGGATCTCGCTCGGCGCAGCCGGAGCCGACGCGGCGCCCGTGTTGCCGGAAAACCGCACGGTCGCGATTGCGGTTGTCTCGACCAGCGCCGCGGGCGCCGCGGGCCAAGCGAGCGCGCTCCAGGGCACGGCGAGCGAAAGCGGATCGGCCAGCACGTAGAGCTGGCGCGGGACTGCGAGCGACTGCGCGCCACCGAGCAGATCGGACGAAAGCCGCGCCGTCGCGGACCGCACTTCGACGAGCGCGGTGCCGGGATTGCGCATGGCGACCTGCAGGGCGGCAACGTCGTTGCGCAACTGCGCGGGCGACACCGCGGCCAGCAAGCGGGCATCGTCGCGTGTCGCCAGCAACAGCCCGCCGCGCGTTCCGCCATCGACGTACGCGACGAACGCGGCGCCGGCCGGCAGCGTCGCCCGGAAGCGCTCGAGTGACGGCAGCGGCGCCGTTGCCTGGATACCCCATTGGCCGGTTGGCGCGGCCAGTCGTGCAAGCAGCTCGCGCTGCGAAATCGCTTCGGCCCGGCGGCCGGCCGTGTCGTGCGCACCGGCGAGCAGTTCGGCGGCAACCGCGCGATCGAATGCGTCGTCGTGCGCCGCGCCGGCAAGGCGATCGGCCGCCGGAGCGGTCGCGTACGCCTGCGTCGCGAGCCAGCGCCAGACGCGCTCGATCGCGTCGGCTCCCGTCGACGGCTGATCGAGGATGAGGCGCAGGCCGGTGCGCCGCAATTCACGGTCCTGTCGTGCGATCACATAACGCAGCACATCATTGTGGGCACGCTGCGCCAGTGACGTCACGCGCTCCGCTGCCTCGGCCAACGTCGCCTGCGCTGCCGCGGCATCGCCGCCGGCCGCCTGCTGCTCGGCAACGAGCACCGCGGCCTGCAGGCGATCGCTCAACGCCAGCGGCATGCGCGCCAGTTGCGCCAGTTCTTCTCGTGCTGCCACCAGGTCTCCGCGCTGGATCGCAAGCCGGGCACGCAGCAAACGCCATTTGCCGGCATCTTCGGCCGGCACCGCTTCGATCGGCGGCAGTGCCGGCGGCGTGGTGCTCGCGGCGCCATCGAGCTGGAGCGATACGGCAAGGACGCGCGCGGCGTCGGCGGGAATCGGCATGCCGAGTCTGCGGAACGTCGCTTCCGCCGCCGCACTCCACCAGAGCGCAGACGCATCGTGATCGTTGTGATGCTCGAGCTGCGCGAAACTCAACGTTGCCGTTGCAACGCGCGCTGCGGCATCGCGTGCATTCAGGCGTTGCAATGCCTGGCCGAGAGCCGAGTAGGCCTCGTCGTACGAGCCCAGTTCGCTGTAGACGTCTGCCAGCTTCATGTAGACGTTGGCCTGCCAGCGAAGGGACTTGAACGCGGTGAATTCGGCCAGTGCGGCGTTGAGCTGCTGCAGGGCGCGTGCAACTTCGCCGCGCCGCAGCGCGAGATCAGCCAGCATCAACAGATTGCGCCCGCGGATGGCGGCGGCGTCCGGCCCGCTCGCCTCGCGCGCGCCTTGTTCGCCGAGTCGTTGCGCCGCGTCGAAATCTCCCATGTCGCGCTTGACGCCGGCATAAGTCTGCAGGACCACCTGGACTTCGTATTGTTCCCTCAGCCGCCGGTAGCCGGCCAGTGTCCACTCGTAGCACTTTTCCGCTTCGGCCAGCCGCGACAGGTACTGCAACGCCAGGCAACGATCGTTCTGCGCGCGGATGAAAAGGTACGGCTTGGGCTCATGCACCTGCTCGGTCGGTTGCGTCGCGCGCAGCACTTCCGCGTACGCGGCGGTGTTCAGCATGGCCTCGATTCGGCCGAGGCGCGCAGCCAGCGCGCCTTCTTCATTGCCTGCCTCTGCCCACGCGGCCTCGGCGGCCGCGAACGCATTGCCCGCGTCCGCATTGCGCTCGTTCATCGTCAGTGCCTGCGCTTTCAGATGCCGCGCCAGCGCGGCATCGCTCGCACTGCCGGCGCTGGAAGCCAGTGCCTGCGTCTGCTCGAGCAGCGCGGTGAGCCCCGGTTCTCCCGACGGCCTGGCGACTCTGGCGGCGATCGCGCTGGCGTTGCGCAGCCATTCGACCTGACGTTGCAGTTCGGGTGATTCGGTGCAATGCGCGGCGACGACGATGCTGCCGTCGGCGTTGCCGGGAAGGAAGCGCCTGACCCAGAACTCGTCGCCTCGCCGCGCTTTGAGCCAATGGCTGCCAAAGCGCAACGGCAGCGGAATCTCCAGCACTTCGGCGATGGTGGGACCGCCAACGCTGACGGTCTGTCTCGATTCGCGAATCTCGATCCAGGCGTCGGCGGCGGCGCTCAGGCGCAGGTCCTGCGCGTCGGTGCGCAGGTCGATGTGGCGCGGCCCGACACCGTCGGTGCAGGCAATGGAGGCCGGGCCATCTGCGGCCCGGCTCACAGTCAGGTCACCGCATATCCCTGCGATGAGAAGCAATGCATGGGCAGGTCGCACACGGCGATGTTATCGGTTTGTGCTGACTTTGGTCAGTGCGGTTCGCCACCCGACCCGCTGTTGGTCTGGCACGGCAGCGCCTTCGTGCGATTCGGGACGCTGGCGATCGTCACGGCGTAGTCCGGCCGCTCCGGGTCGCAATGCGCCTTGATGGTTGCGTCGGCGGCTTCTGGCGGGAAGATTTCGACGTGATAACGCTTGTCGATGGCCGTCTTGGCCGGCGCGCCGGGTTTCGTGTCCTCGAACAATACGTAGTAGTTCCAGTCATCTTTCGGAGTCGACGACAGCCACGTCTGTTCGCCTGCCGGGCCGCCGAACGTCATCGGGCGCTTCACCCAGGTCTTGTCCGCGAAGACGATATACATCGACGGGTTTCCGGACGAATCCGTGTCGATGAGCAGCGTCGCCTTGTCCAGGACCGGAGCCGTCGACGGTGCGGATGCCCAGTTGCATTGCGGGTCGGAAGCGCCGCCCTTGAGCGTTACGATTTTCTTGATGTTCCAGTCGTTCTTGTCCGCGCTGCGAATGGGCACCTTGTTGCGCAGCTTGTGCGGATTGCCAGCCGGCATTTGCGCCCACTGCGGAACAGCCGGCGCCGCGGCGCCGCCTGACTTCGATTTCCCTGCGGCCCAAGCCGACGTCGCGACAAACCCCGTCGCCAGCACCAGGACCGGCAATGCCATTGCCCTGTTCATATCGATGATCCCCCTGTGGATCTTGCTACTGGAAAGCGATCGGCAAACGCGTCTCCTTGCCAAGGATGCTGTATTCGATGCGCGCGTCGCGCGACTTCGCGAGCGTTTCGCGCCGGACGAAGAAGCTGACGAAGCCATCCGGCGAAGGCGTCAGTGCCTGCTCGGGCATTTCGGCCATCTTCAGCAGGATGTTTTCGGCGCCCGGCGGCACGGCGACTTCGACCAGCACGTAAGGCGATCGGCTGTCGGCATGCTCGACGCGCGGCGGCGCGGCTTCACCGCGCATCGTGTCGTAGACGATGCGGGTCGGACTGGGCACGAGCGCCGCCCCGCTCGCGGGCACTCGCGCGCCGGAAGCGAGCCATCCGGCTCCCAGGCCCACGAGCACGGCGGCGGCCAGGCCGAGCCATGCCGGCGGCGACCGCCTGGCATGTCCCGGCGACGACACCGGACGCGAAGCGATCGCGCCGACGGCGGTCGGCTGCACGTCGTTCGCGGCAACGGCGTCGGTCGAGATTCGCCTGGGCGCGTCGGTTGCGGCCTGGCGTGTCGATCTCGCCGCCTCGGCAGCCAGCGCGTCGCGCAGGTCGAGGTCAGCTTCGATCAGGGCCAGCATGTCGGGCTTGTCCAGTACGTAGGCCTCGAACCATTTCGTTTCGTCGCCGTCGAGTTGTCGATCCAGGTAACGCAGCAGCCACACCTGTTCGAGCCAGGCGGACAGGCGCGTTGGCGTTGGGGTCGGGGTCACGTGCAGCTCCTTTGGGTCCTGATACATCCCCCGTGCAGGCTAAAGTGTCGGCAACAACGCATTTGTCTCACCGCAGGCCGCCGATGCCGGCCTGTTCGGCCATGATGCGCAAGCGTTCGCGCGCGCGAAACATGACGCGATGGAAGTGGCCCGGGTCGATCGCCAGCGCGCGACAGACCGAGTCCTTGTCCTCCTCTTCGAGGTAGAAGCGCCGCAGGATCTCGCGGTCGCGCGCGACAGCCATGCCGGCCAGAAGGTCGCGCAACAGCCCGGCCAGTTCGGTCGCGTCGAGGCGGCTGCCGGGCGTCTCACCGTCGGGAATCTGCTCGATCGCGCCTTCCGGCAGCGTCGGACGGCGGCGGCGATATTCGGCGCTGGTGGCGTAGACGACTGCCGATTGCACGTAGGCGGGCAGCGCCGCCGGATCCTGGATCGCACCGGCCCGCAGCCGTTCGAGCACGCCGCTCAACACATCCTGCACGAGATCGTCGACGATCGGGTCGCCAGGTCGGCAATGGCGACGCACCAGCACGCGAACGCCGCGCTCGAACAGGCGCACGAATTCGGCCTCGGCCGGCCGATCGCCGCCGGCGATCCGCGCCATCAGGCTTTGTTGTGTACTGGCCGACGCTGCCATCGGTTCGAAGCCGGCAGACATCCGTTCCCCCGCAGCTAGCTGCCGATCAAGCGTATAGAAAATTCGCGGTCTTGGTAAGCACCGCAAAAGTCAGGAATTTGTCAGCCTCGCCAAGGCGCGACCGGGGCGACATCGCACACGAAACCGCGGCGGGTCGCCGCCGCAGCGTGCGAGCCTACGGCCCGGAAAGCGTCAGCGTCGGTTGAAGGCGCCGAGCAGGCCGCCCGCGCCCTGGATCAGGCTCGACAGATCGATATTGCCGCCGCCATGGCCCAGTACCGCGTTCAAAAGTCCGCCCACCATTCCGCCGCCTTGCTGGATCTGCTGCGACTGCTGGCCGAGCATGCCGCCGAGCGCGCCGGAATTCATGCCGCCGCTCTGCACATGATTTGCCAGCGTTGCCATGACGATTGGTGCGAGTATCGCCATCAGCTGCCCGGCATTCTGCTGGCCCAGGCCGGTGACCTGGCCGAGGCCCTGGTTCGCCGCGTCCCGGTTCCCGCCGAAGATATGGCCCAGGATGCTGCCGCCGATGCCGGACGCGGCGCCGCCGCCGAGGACACCCGACAGCACGTCGGAGACGCTCTGGCCGGCGTGATCGTCCAGTGCGCTGTGCAATGCGCCGGCGCCCTCGGGCGTGCTGGCGCTTTGCGCCATGCCGCCGACGATGAGCGGCACCGCATGTTCGATCGCCACGCGCGCCTGATCCGGCGTCGTGCCGAGCTGCGCGGCAATCTGTGCGACTTGCGGATCATTCAGGTGCGCCATTACGGAATCAACGAGATTGCCCATGGCCTTTTCCTCGAGTTGCGCGTCGATGGCGCTGTGCAATTGCAGAATACCACGCAGCGGATGGGCGGGCGGCGACTGGCACGATCCGGATCGGCGCCCTATGCTACGCGCCCGCGCCGCACCCGCGCGCCGACACCGCAGGACCGTACATGCGCGCATTTCCGCCCGTTGCACTGATCGGCGTGCCGACCGATATCGGCGCGGGCGACCGCGGCGCATCGATGGGGCCCGAAGCGATGCGCGTGGCCGGCATCGCCGAGGCGCTGTCTGCGCGCGGACTGGAGGTGCACGATCGCGGCAACCTGTTCGGCCCGCACAATCCGTGGCTGCCGCCGTCGGACGGCTACCGGCACCTGCCGCAGGTCGTCGAATGGAACCGTGAAGTGCTGCGCGCGGTGTCGGCGGAACTGGCCGCGCAACGCCTGCCGATCATGCTCGGCGGCGACCACTGCCTCGCGATCGGCTCGATCACGGCGGTCGCGCGCCACTGCCGCGAGGCCGGCAGGAAGCTGCGCATCCTGTGGCTCGACGCACACGCCGATTTCAACACGTCGGTCATCACGCCGTCGGGCAATATCCATGGCATGCCGGTCGCCTGCCTGTGCGGCCAGGGTCCGCGCGAGCTGACCGGACTTGGCGGCAGCGCACCGGCGATCATGCCCGACAGCATCCGCCAGATCGGCATCCGCTCGGTCGACGCGCTCGAGAAAAAACTCGTGCGCGACTCGGGCCTGGACATCTACGACATGCGCTACATCGACGAGATCGGCATGAAGCGCGTCATGGAGGAAGCGCTCGAGGGCGTCGATGCCGACACGCACGTGCACGTCAGCTTCGACGTCGACTTTCTCGACCCGGACATCGCGCCCGGTGTCGGCACGACGATTCCGGGCGGCCCGAACTATCGCGAAGCGCAACTGTGCATGGAAATGATCGCCGACACCGGCCGGCTCGGCTCGCTCGACGTGGTCGAACTCAATCCGTCACTGGATCACCGCAACCAGACCGCCAAGCTTGCGGTCGACCTGATCGAAAGCCTGTTCGGCAAGTCGACCCTGATGCGCGAGTAGCGCCGCAAGGTCGTCCCGCCAGGCAATGGCCGGAACCCCGTCCGCGGGATGGAAAAGATCGTGCGCGAATGGCGCAGCAAGGTTGTTTCGCCGAGGGGAATGCCAGCACCCTTTGCAGGCACGGGAACGGGTTCGCATCAGTTTTGTCCAGTCATCGAATGGCTGCGATGCAGTGTGAGGACGCAGGGATCGCCCGCGTGGAGACGCATCCAGACTTGATCCTTGCAGAAACCTTGCACCACTTGCCCGACGACCGCCGAAGCGTATGATCGGCATCGGCCCGGTCGGCACCAACGCGATCGAGTATCAGGCAACGCCTGCTAGGGGGATTCCTGTATGTCCGCCCTTCCCGATGGTATTCGCAAGTACCTGCTCGTTTGTTTGTCGATCGCCTTCGCATTCGCGCTGCCCGCTTGGGGCGCTGGCGATCCCGCGACAGCGGCGAAAACGCCGAGTGCGCCCGACACGCAGCCTGCTGGCGGCCAGGCGACTCGCCCGAGCCGGCGTTTGCCTCCAGCGCCGATCGACGCCGACGACAGCCCCCAGGAAGCGCAAAGCTACTTCCTGAGCAAGCGCCTGGCGCCGGGCATGACGGGTTATCCGACGGAGCGGCTGCTGCAGGCACAGCGCGATGCGCTCAAGCTGCCGCTGTACTCGACGCCTGCGCACAATTTCGTCTCCGCGCCGGAAGGCAGCCTCGCCGCAGAGGCGCTGACATGGACCGCGCTGGGACCCGGCAACGTCGGTGGCCGCACGCGCGCGTTCAAGTTCGTTCCCGGCAGCAGCACGACGATCTATGCCGCCGGCGTCGCCGGCGGCGTCTGGAAGTCCACGAACACGGGAGGCAGCTGGAGCGCGCTTGGCGACGCGATGGCGAACATGGCCGTCACCGCGCTGCTGATCGATCCGTCCAACACCATGGTGATCTACGCCGGAACCGGCGAAGGATATTTCAACAGCGACAGGGTGCAGGGAGCCGGAATCTTCAAATCGATCGATGGCGGCGTGACCTGGAGCCAGCTCTCCGCAACGAACAACTCGAACTTCTCCTTCATCAACGACCTGGTTTTCGACCCGGGCAATTCGGCCATCATCTACGCCGCCACGGGAAACGGGCTGTACCGATCGATCGACAGCGGCACGAGCTGGACGCAGATGATCAACGCGTCCAATTCCAACGGCTGCATGAAGGTCGTCTACCGCAGCGATGTCGACACGGCAATCGCAAGCTGCGGAACCTTCGCGCCGACGGCGACGAGCAATGGCATCTGGCAGAGCACGAACGCGAGCGTTGCCTCGCCGACGTGGACGCATGTTGTCGGGCCCACGGGCTCCGGCGCGACGCAGACCCTGGCGAACATGGGCCGCATCAGCCTCGCGATCGCGCCGTCCAATCAGTTGATCGTCTACGCGCTGATCGCGTGCAGGGCCGCCACGGTCAACGCGTGCGGGACGAACAACTCGTATAACGACGGCTTGCTCGCCGTGTACCAGTCGACCGACGGTGGCGCAACCTGGTCCTCGAAATACACCAGCACGCTCAGCACGACGTCAGTCGCCAATGCCGACCTTCTGCTGACCAATCCGATCTTTGCGCGCTTCGTGCCGTGCTTCGGCAGCGGCAGCAACAGTTTTCTCAATCAGGGCTGGTACGACAACGTGATCGCCGTCGATCCGCTCGACTCGGCCCGGGTCTGGGTCGGCGGCATCGACCTGTGGCGCTCCGACGACAGCGGTGCCACCTGGGGCGTCGCCTCGTACTGGTGGGTGACACCCGGCACGGACCCCGAGTACGTACATGCCGATCAGCACGGCATCGTGTTCGACCCGGGTTTCAACGGCACGACGAACGCGATCGTCTACGCTACCGACGACGGCGGCTTGTGGAAGTCAGCCGATGCGCGCGCGGCAGTCGGCACCAACGGCACCAATACGTCGGCAAATTCCTTGTGTGACAACATTGTGCCGGCGATTGCCTGGACCAACCTCAACAATGGCTACGGTGTCACGCAGTACTATCACGGCACCGTGTACCCGAGCGGCACGCAGTACTTCGCCGGTGCGCAGGATAATGGTACGACGCGCGGCACCGACGGCAGCCCGAACGCCTGGACCACGATCCTGGGCGGCGACGGCGGCTGGACCGCGATCGACAAGAACACCAGTGGATCGGGCACGGTGCTCTATGCCGAAAACACGCGGATCAGCGTCTCCAAGTCCGCGAACAACGGCGGGAGTTTCGCCAACGCCATCACGGGCATCAGCGGCGCCACTTGCGGGTTGTTCATCAATCCATTCCAGATGGACCCGAACAACACCCAGGAGCTGTTCACGTCGAGCAATGTGCTCTGGCGCACGAGCAATGCCGCGGTTTCGTGGACCCAGGCGAGCGCCGCCGTCTTGGGAGCGGCTTGCGGCGGCGAGACCTTCAGCAACTACGCGATCGCGCCGGGCAATTCGGACCTGCTGGTTGCCGGCACCAATCAGGGCCATATCTGTCGCCTGGTCAATGCGACCTCGTCGACCAGCGCCACGAGCGTGCAGGACTGCACGCAACCAGCCGGTTCCTTCACGTTTGTCTCGGAGATAGCCTTCGATCCGAACAACGCGACGAAAGTCTATGCGGCGGTTTCTACATTCGGCGTCGGCCATGTCTGGAAGAGCGTCAACTTCGGCCAGACCTGGACCAACATCTCCGGCAGCGGCGGCAACGCGCTGCCCGATTCGCCGACGCATACCGTCGCCGTATCGCCGCTCGATCCCAATACGATATACGCCGGCACCGAGATCGGTGTCTTCGTCACGACCGACGGTGGCACGAATTGGGCGCGTGAAAACACCGGCTTCGCAAACGTCATCACCGATCATCTCGTCTTCAGCCCGACCGGCGGTACGGGGCAGACGCTTTATGCGTTCACGCATGGCCGCGGGGTGTTCCGCGCTTCGGTCTCCGGCGGCCTTCCCGCCAGCGCGACCGTGCTGGGATCGGCGCCGGGTCCATCGGCGTTTGGGCAGGCTGTCACGCTGACCGCAACCGTCAGCGGCGGCTCCGGCACGCCGACCGGTACGGCTGATTTTTACGAAGGCGTTTCGCCGCTGGCGACGGGCGTTGCGCTCAACGGCAGCGGCGTGGCGACATTCATCACCTCGACGCTGAGCGTGGGCACGCACAATTTCACCGCACAATATTCCGGCAGCGGCACCTATAACGCGAGCGCCGGGAATCACTCGCAGACCGTCAACAAGGCGGCCACGACGCTGTCGATCGCCGACTCGCCGGACCCGACGCTGGTCGGCGCCAACGTCACGATCACGCCTACGCTGAACGTGACCGCGCCCGGTGCCGGTACGCCGACCGGCACGATCACGGTGACCGGCAGCAACACGACCGGCTGCACGATCACGCTGCCGGCAACATCGTGCCCGCTCTCGTTCAGCGCGTCCGGTGCGCAGACGATCGATGCGAGCTATGGCGGCGACACGAATTTCGCCGCCTCGTCTGCGACGCAGATCGGACACACGGTGACGCCGACCGTCGACCTGAGCATCAGCAACTCCGACAATTCGCCGGACGCCAAGCTCGCGACGCAGGTGACCTACACGATCGTCGTGAGCAATGCCGGGCCCAGCACCGCGACCGGCGCAACGGTGGCGGTGGCGATTCCGGCTGGACTGAGCAATGCCGCATGGACCTGCACGCCGACACCGCCGGCCGCCTGTCCGCATGCTTCGGGTTCCGGCGCGATCAGCGAGACCGTGACGCTGGCTTCCGGCCAGACCCTGACCTATCAGTTCAAGGGTACGGTCACCGGCAGCGTCGGCGCGATGCTGACGACGACCGCGACGATCGCGGCGCCGCTCGGCACCACCGATACCAGCCTCGCCAACAACACGGCAGTCGACATCGACGACATCATCGACGAAATCTTCAAGGGGACATTCGATCCCTAGCCGCGAAACGCCGCACACCTGACGGCAATGCGCGACGCTTGATCCCGCGCGGTCGGGCTGCGTTCGCAAGAGCGCCGATCGTCCCGCACGTCACTCGCGGCATCGGCGCTGTCGCGATCCCGACCGGTACGGTACGGTCTCTGACTCAACCCGCCGGATCCGGCACGAAGTGATTCGGAAACGGTTGCGGATCGGCCGCGATCGGGCGTGCCGGCGGGATCACGCCGCGCGCGACGAGATTGCGATAACTGTCGTACCAGATCGAGTCGACTTCGTCCGGACTTGAACCTGCGCGCTCGAACGTCGTGTAGCTGGCGTAGGACGATTCGCGCGCACCATGGCCCGTGCCGAGCGTTTCCTCGGGTTTCGGGATGGCACGCTGGGCGGCGAGGCCGCCGTAGTCCTTCGCGGCGCCAGCGGGCGCGTTCATCGACTTCGCGCGTTCCGTTGCGTTCGACGCCGGCGACACTGGTGCTGCCGCGGTTGCTTCGTCGGCGGCATGCGGTTGCGCCGGCGAAGCTCCGCTCCCGATGCGGTCGTCGCGCTCGCGCCAGGCCGGAATTTTCTCGCGGAATACGGCCACGCCGATCACGCCGACGTTGTCGGGCCTTCCCGTGCGCGCTGCATAGCTGTTGTCGATCGCCGTGAAATTGAACTGCGCAATCTCCGACATGTCCTTGCGCCAGCCGTCGATTTCGGTGCTCTGGTACGCCTCGAGCACGTAGCCGGATTGCTGCGGATCGGCGGTCTGGCCGGTGATCGCGTTGACGCCGTCGACCGACAGCACGGTCAGCACGCGCGCATTGGAGTGGTTGTACAGGCGCACCGCGTAGCGATGCCCCGGAGTGCCGGCGACGAACAGTTTTCCGTCATGACGGTGGGAAGGCAGAATCGTCCCGGTATCTCGATCGATCACCGTGACGTCGACCAGCGATCCGGCCTGCGCGGCGGCGGACATGGACAGGGCGATGGCAACGGCGGCGGACAGCAGGGCTTTCATGGAGACTCCTACGTGGGCGAGGTGGACGATGGAACGCCGATCGCCCGCCGCCGGGGTTGATCGGCCATGTCGCACGGCGGCGAACGCGCGATGTATCGCGTAAACTGGCCCATCACCGAGGAAATTTTCGCCCGCGCATGAGCAAGAGCAGAGTACTGACCGGCATCACCACGACCGGTTCCCCGCACCTGGGCAACTATGTCGGCGCGATCCGCCCGGCGATTGCGGCCAGCCGCGATCCCGGCGTCGAATCGTTCTACTTCCTCGCCGACTACCACGCGCTGGTGAAGTGCGACGACCCGGCGCGCATCCAGCGCTCGACGCTCGAGATCGCCGCAAGCTGGCTCGCCTGCGGGCTCGATCCGGGAAAAGTGTACTTCTACCGCCAGTCCGACATTCCGGAAATCCCGGAGCTGACCTGGCTGCTGACCTGCGTCACGGCGAAGGGACTCTTGAATCGCGCGCACGCGTACAAGGCCGCGACCGACGTCAACCGGGAGAAAGGCGACGACCCCGACGCCGGCATCAATGCCGGCCTCTACATGTACCCGGTGCTGATGGCCGCCGACATCCTGCTGTTCCACGCGAACCGGGTGCCGGTCGGGCGCGACCAGATCCAGCACATCGAGATGGCGCGCGACATCGGCCAGCGCTTCAACCATCTTTACGGCGGCGAGTACTTCACGTTGCCGGAAGCCGCGATCGAGGACAACGTCGCGACGCTGCCGGGGCTGGACGGCCGCAAGATGTCGAAGAGCTACGACAACACGATTCCGCTGTGGCTGCCGCAGAAGGATCTGCGCAAGGCGATCCTGGGCATCGTCACCAATTCGCAGCTGCCGGGCGAACCGAAGAACCCGGACGAGTCGCACCTGTTCAGCATCTACCAGGCATTCGCGAGCGCGCAAGAAACCGCCGCGATGCGCAACGCCTACGCCGACGGCATCGGCTGGGGCGATGCGAAGCAGAAGCTGTTCGAGCGCATCGACGCCGAACTGGCGCCGTTGCGCGAACGCTACGAGGCGCTGATCGCCACGCCCGAAAGAATCGAGGAGGCGCTGCTGGCCGGTGCCGAACGAACCCGCGTTCTGTCCCGGCCGTTCGTTGCGCGCCTGCGCCACGCGGTCGGACTGCGATCGCTGCGCTCCGGCATCGAGGCGGCAGCCGGGAAGACCGAGCGCGCCGAAAAGCCGGCGCTGCAGCCGGTCGTATTTCGCGAGAAGGACGCGTTTGCGTTCAAGGTGCTCGATGCCAAGCGTGACGTGCTCGCCACACAAGGCGGTTTCGCCGACCCGAAATCCGCGATGGCGGCCGCGCGTGTGGCAATGCAATCGCTGAATTCCGATGTATAGGTCGCCGTCGCGGTTGCTTGTCAGGCCTGTATGGGCCCTTCTCCCGCTGGCAGAGGAAGGTAGCGAAGGCGGATGAGGGTGGGGCTCGCTAGGCCACGAAGCCGGATAATCTGCCGCACTTCCATCCGCCACCCTTACCCTGCGCGCTGCGCGCGCCGCCCTCTCTTGCCAGCAGTAGGGGTGAGTTGACGCGCTTCGTGCACGATGATGCACGCGCTTCGGACACGATCATGCCCGCGCTCCGCGCTCGATCATTCGCGCGCTTCGGATTCAAATCGTACGAACGTCGCGAGCGCTTCAGTCCCATGTATTCAGGTGCGGCCCGAATTCCTGGCGCTGCTTGCGCACGACGCAGAAGCGATGGCCGGTCGGCGCCTGCATGACCCACCAGCGCTTGACGAACGCGACGCGTGTCGCGCCGAGAGCTTCCAGGCGCGCAACCTCGGCGTCGATATCGTCGGTCTCGATGTCGAGGTGGATGCGCGGCTCGTGCGCGACTTTCTGCAGCAGCAGGAACGGCTCGTCGGCATCGGTTTTCAATTCGGCATACTTGCCGTCGCCGTCCTGGTCGGCGCTGGCAACGGGGCGGCCGAGCGCCTTGCTCCAGAATTCAGTCGCGGTGACGAGGTCTTCGACTTCGCAGTCGAGCACGAACGCGGCGATGCGGCTGTGATGCATGCGGGCAATTCCGATCAGGTGCGCGGGGATTTTTTCGCTGGCGCCGCGGCAAATTCTGCGATGCGTCGTTGCGCGGCCTTGCGCACGGCGGCCGTGCGTGCCGTGCCTTCGAGACGGAAGCCGCCGGGAAGCAGTTCGCGCATGGTCGTGACCCGTGCGTCGCCTTGCGTATTGGTGAGAATCACACGAAGGTCCGGGCCGCCGGTCTCGTACAGGACCTGCCGGCACGCGCCGCACGGCGAAACCGGCGATGGCGTGTCGGCGACGACGGCAATCGCGGTCAGCGGCGCACGCGCGGCGCCGCACGCGTACGCGGCGAACACGGCCGTGCGCTCGGCGCAACCGGTCAGGCCGTAGACATCGAACTCGACGTTGCAGCCCTTGACGATCGTGTCGCCGAAGCGTGCGGCCGCGCCGACCTTGAACTTCGACCACGGCGCATGCGCGCCTTCGCGTGCCGCGAGCGCGGCGTCGACGAGCTCTCGATCCGCGCGACTCAGGTTCGTCGCGGCAGGTTTTTTCGTTGCCATGTGAAGTATCGGAGTCCCTGTGCGACGGATCAGCGCGCGAGCGCCAGATCGTCGAGCATCGCCTTGAGAAAACGTGCCGCTTCGCCGCCGGTCGCTGCGCGATGATCGAACGTCAGCGACAGCGGAATCACGCGATGCGTCTGGATCGAGCCCATGACGGCCACGACGTCGTGGCGCAGCTTGCCGGCGGCAACGATCGCAACGCACGGTGGCACCACGATCGGCGTGGCGTAGCGGCCGGCGAAGATGCCGAAGTTGGAAAGCGAAATCGTATAGCCCTTCAGTTCCTCGGGCGGAATGCTGCGGTTCTGCACCTGCTCCCGGATGCGATTGAGCGCGACGCGAACGCCGGCCGCGTCGAGCACGTCGGCATTGCGCAACGCCGGCACTAACAGGCCATCCTCGGTGTCGACGGCGATGCCGACGTCGACATGCGGGTGCAGCGTGCGCGTGAGGCTGTCGCCATCGAACCAGGCGTTGAGTGCCGGCACGGCCTTGCATGCCGACACGAGCGCGCGGATCAGGCGCACCGTGATGTCGTTGCCGGGCTGCCAGGCGTGGATGTCGGCATCGTCGCAAATCGTGGTTGGCACGACCTTGGCGTGCGCATCGGCCATCACGCGCGCCATGTTGCGGCGCACGCCCTTGACCTGCTCGGGCTGGCCTAAGGCGCCTGCCGGCGTTGGCGCCGAGGTGCGCATCGGCTGGCCGGAGGCGGACAGTGCCGTGCGCGCGCCGGCTGGCGAGGGCTGCGGACGTAGGGCCGACGGCTGTGATTGGGCCGCGCGCCGGGTCGATGCCCGGGCGTCATCCGTTGCATCCGGCGCGCCCACCTCCGGCAGAGGCGACGAGCCGGCGCGCGCAGTCCCCGCGGCCGCCGCGTTCTTGACGTCCTGCAACGTCACGACACCGCTGCCACCGCTTGGCGGGACTCTGGACAGATCCACGCCGAGCTTGCGAGCCAGCGCGCGCACGGCCGGCATGGCCCTGACGCCGCCGACGGAGACCGCCTGCTCGCTCACGACACGATCGCTCGATTCCATCGCGCCGACAACCGTGCCGGCGTCGGTGCGCGGCTTCTTTTCGCCCGCGGCAACTTCGCCGCCGTCGTCGGAAGCCACGACCTTGCTTGCGTCATCGGGCGCGGGCGAGCCGACGCCGTGTGGCGCGGCCGCCTTCGGCGGTGCGTGGTGGTGGCCGGTCGATTCGGCTTCCGCGCGCTGCGGCATCTTTGCATCGATCTCGACGTCGACGAGCGCTGCGCCGGTTTCGATCACGTCGCCGGCCTTGCCATGCAGCCTGGCCACCTTGCCGGAAAACGGCGACGGCACTTCGACGACGGCCTTGGCCGTTTCCATCGACACCAGCGGCGCGTCGAGGCGGATGACGTCGCCTTCCTTGACGAACCATTCGACCACGGTCGCGTCGGGCAGGCCTTCGCCGAGATCGGGAAGATGGAAGGTTTTGGTGGTGGTCATGACGGGGTCAGCAGGCTGGGTATGGCAGACGGGATACGACGGGCGAGAGACGCACGAGCTTTCGCCGCGCCACGCCGCTGGTCGCCGAACACAAAAGGCGGAGGCCGGGAAAAACCGAATGCAGCACGATGCGTGATCGCGGAGGGGGACACCGACGAGCGACGAGGCTGCGCATCAGCGGTGTGTTGCATCTGTCGTCTGTCGTCTGTCGTCTGT
>DATNFS010000083.1:0-3464 GCA_035606275.1 Rudaea sp. | reverse complement strand
TGCCCGGGGCCGGACTCGAACCGGCACGGCCGATTAAAGCCGAGGGATTTTAAGTCCCTTGCGTCTACCGATTTCGCCACCCGGGCATTGGGCCAGTTCTGAAAGTGCGGTCGGAATGCCGCGTCGCGATCTTAGCGTGCGCGAGTGCGCGTGCAAAACGACAGGCGCCATCGGCGACTTGCTCGCCGATCTTGACGCATGCGCGTGCGGCGTGAAGGATGGAGGCCAAGGTCGGAATCGAACCGGCGTACACGGCTTTGCAGGCCGCTGCATGACCACTCTGCCACCTGGCCATCCGTTGTGAACACGCGCCAGCTTAACGACGTGGCCTCGAAAAAACAAAAACCCCGGAGGTCCGAGGTTTCGTTCATGGAATCTGGAGCGGGAAACGAGACTCGAACTCGCGACCCCGACCTTGGCAAGGTCGTGCTCTACCAACTGAGCTATTCCCGCGCGAGCCGCACATCATACGATTTACAGGGCCCGTGTCAACCCGGAAACGGCAAAAATGCTCACTGTTTCAGGTTCATGGCGGGCCACGCGGCACGCAGATAGACGAACGCGGACCAGATCGTCAGGGCGGCTGCAATCATCAGCAGCGTCTCGCCGACATGAAACAGCCGGAAGCCTTCCAGATCGTGCTGGTACAGCAGCACTTCGATCGCGATGATCTGCATGACGGTCTTGACCTTGCCGAGCCCGGCGACATTGACATGCCTGCGCTGGCCGATCTCGGACATCCACTCGCGCAGCGCCGAGATGGCGATCTCGCGGCCGACGATCACGGCGCTGGTGACCGCCAGCAACGGCGTCGGATTCTCCTGCACCAGCAGGAACAGCGTCACGCCGACCATCAGCTTGTCGGCGACCGGATCGAGGAACGCGCCGAATGCGGTGCCGAGGTTGTAACGCCGCGCGATGAAGCCGTCGGCCCAGTCGGTCAGAGCCGCGGCGAGGAAGATCAGCGCTGCGGCGACGTTGGCGCCCTTGAACGGCGCGTAGAACACCAGAACCATCACCGGCAGCAGGGCGATGCGGAACAGGGTAAGGATAGTCGGGAGTGTCAAAACCATGCGCTGGTGCGGTCCGTTCGCATATTGCCGGTGCAGTGTCGCACAGCGCCGCCGGCTCAGGTGTGAAACGCGGCGTAGATGCGCTCGGCAAGGTCGCGGCTGATGCCGTTGACGCGCGCCAGCTCCTCAGCGCCGGCGGCCGCGACACCGGCGATCCCGCCGAAATGCTTGAGCAACGCCGCACGTCGTTTCGCGCCGATGCCGCCGATTTCCTCGAGTCTGCTTTTCTCGCGCGCCTTCTCGCGCCGCTGGCGATGGCCGGTGATGGCAAAGCGGTGCGCTTCATCGCGCACGCTCTGGATCAGATGCAGCGCGGTCGATTCCGGTCCCGGCCAGAGGGTCTTGTCGCCGACGATCAATGATTCATGGCCGGCGCGACGCTCCGGCCCCTTCGCGACACCGACCACGAGGACGCCGTCGATACCCAGGTCGGCCAGCACTTCCAGCGCCTGCTTCACCTGGCCCTTGCCGCCGTCGATCAGCAGGATATCCGGCAGCTTTCCCTCGCCCGCCTGCTGGCGCCGGTAGCGCCGCTCCAGCGCCTGGCGCATTGCCGCGTAGTCGTCACCCGGTTCGATGCCGGCGATGTTGAAACGGCGGTACTGCGATTTCTCCGGGCCGTCGGGTCCGTATACCACGCAGGAGGCAACCGTCGCCTCGCCCATGGTATGGCTGATGTCGAAGCATTCGAGGCGCTTGGGTACCTCGTCGAGATCGAGCAGGTCGCGCAGCGACTCGAAGCGTTCCCGCATCGTGCGGTTGCTCGCCAGCCGCATGGCCAGCGCCGCATCGGCGTTCTTCCGCGCCAGCTCGAGAAAACGCGCGCGCTCGCCGCGCACGCTGTCCTTGACCTCGACCGCGTGGCCGCTGCCCGCGGTCAGCACCTCGCCCAGCAGTTCGGCATCCACGAGGGCATGGCTGACGATCACTTCGCGCGGTGCCGGCCGTTCGAGGTAGTACTGGGCGATGAAGGCGGTCAGGATGTCGGCCTCTGCGCCGTCGATGCCGAGTTTCGGGAAGAAATCGCGCGAACCGAGGCTTACGCCGTTGCGGAAGAACAGCACCGACACGCAAGCCGTGCCGCTGTCGATGCGGCACACCACCACGTCCATGTCCGCGCTGGCGCCCTGCACGTAGTGCTGCGCCTGGATGCGCTTGAGCGTTGCGATCTGGTCGCGCACGCGCGCCGCCTTTTCGAACTCCAGCTGGCTGCTGGCCTGCTCCATGGCGGCGCCGAGTTCGTTGACGACTTCGTCGCTCTTGCCATCGAGGAACATGCCGGCGTGGCGCACGCTGTCGCCGTACTCGGCGACGTCGATCAGGCCGACGCACGGCGCGCTGCAGCGCTTGATCTGGTATTGCAGGCACGGCCGCGAGCGGTTGCGGAAGTAGGTGTCCTCGCACTGGCGCACGAGGAACAGCTTCTGCATCAGGTTCAGGCTTTCGCGTACGGCATAGGCGCTCGGATACGGCCCGAAGTACGTGCCCTTGCCGGTCTTGGCGCCGCGATGGAAGCCCATGCGCGGATAGTCCTGGCCGGACGAGAGATAGATGTAGGGATAGCTCTTGTCGTCGCGCAGCAGGATGTTGTAGCGCGGCCGCAGACCCTTGATCAGCTGCGCCTCGAGCAACAGCGCTTCGCCTTCGGTGCGCGTGACGGTGACCTCGATGCGCGCGATCTGCGCGACCATCGCGGCGATGCGCGGCTCCATGCGCGGCTTGAGGAAGTAGCTGCCGACGCGCTTGCGCAGGTTGCCGGCCTTGCCGACGTAAAGCACTTCGTCGCTCGCGCCGAGCATGCGATACACGCCGGGCGACCCGCTCAGGTTGCGCACGAACGCCTTGCCGTCGAAGGCGGCGGTTTCCGGTTTATCGCTCATCGCACGACGGTCAGGAAATGCTCAGGTGCCTGACCTGGCCGGTGGCAAGATCGACCCGAACCACCTCGTGCGCATTGGTGTTAGCGATCCACAACGCGTTTGCCGCCATCGAAATGCCGGCCGGCTCGTGCAGCTGGTACGGCATGTTCAGCGCGCGTGTTTCGCCGGTGCGCAGGTTGAGCGCCTTGATCTTGCCGTTGTAGCTGTCGGTGATGAAGGCCAGCCCGCGCGGATCGACGCAGATGCCGAGCGGATTCTGCATCCGGGCGACGTCGCGCTTGCCGTTGACGTCGCCGAAATCGTAGGGCCCCGTCCCCACCAGCGTGCTGACGTGGCTGTCTTCCAGGTTGACCGAGCGCACCGCGGAACCGGCCGCATCGAGCACGATCAGCTGATGCTCGAAAATGTCCAGCGCGCTGGGCTGCGCGAAGCTGGCGTCGACACCGTCGCCATCGACGACGCCGAGCCGGCCATTGCCGGCCAGCACCGACAGCTTGTTGCGCGCAAGGTC
>DATNFS010000082.1:0-30682 GCA_035606275.1 Rudaea sp. | reverse complement strand
CGTTGCCCCAGGTGACAGCGCCGACATTGGCACTGCCGCCCATGTCCCACAGGCGGCTGGCGACGACGTAGTTGCCGTTGCTCAGCGCCGTGATGCCGGTCTCGCTGACCTGATCGCTGATCGACGAGCCGACCAGCGAATTGCCGGCGGACACTTCGCCGGCGATGCCCGTCGATCCGCTGCCCCATGTGGCCGCGCCGACGTCGGTGGCAGAATCGCCATCCCACAGCCGGCTCGCAACGACGTAGTTGCCATTGCTGAGCGCGGTCACGCCGCCGCTGCCGACCTGGTCGCCTGCGGCCCGGCCGACGAGGGAGTTGGCCGTGGTCACGGCACCGGAAAGTCCGCCAGCGCCGCTGGCCCACGTCACCGCGCCGGCGCTCGAATGCGTGGCGTTGGTCCAGTTCGGACTGATCGCCACATAATTGCCGTTGGTCAGCGCGGTCACGCCGCCATTGCCGACGTGGTCATTGGCTTTGGATCCGATCAGCGAATTGGCCTGCGCCACGCTCGTGGCCAGGGCGGCCGTACCGGATGCCCAGGTAACCGCGCCGACGCTCGACGTGGACGGACTGCTCCAGTCGGGGCTCGCGACGACATAATTGCCGTTGCCAAGCCTCGTCACGCCGCCGTTGCCGACATGATCGCCGGCCTTCGACCCGATCAGCGAATTGCCGGTGCCGACGGCTGCCGCCAGACCGATCGCGCCGTTCATCCATGTGACAGCGCCGACGGCAGACGTGCCGCTGTTGGCCCAGCCCGGGCTGACGACGACAACATTGCCATTGGTGAGTGCGACGATGCCGCCGTTGCCGACCTGATCGCCCTGCGTCGAGCCGACCAGCGAATTGTCCGTGCCGACGATGCCGGAAATTCCGTTGCTCCCATCGACCCAGGTCACTGCTCCGGCATTGGCCGCGCTGCCGTTTGCCCAGAGCGGGCTGGACACAATGAAATTGCCGTTGCTCAGCGCGACGACGCCGCCGCTGCCGACATGATCGTTCTTGGTCGAACCGGTCAACATGCTGATCTGCACGCCCGCTGGACTGTACAGGTAGACCGCGCCGAAATTGTTCAGTGCATAGTTCGGATCGGTGACGACGATGTTGCCATTGCCCAGCACGGTCACGGTGCTGCCAAATGCGTTGCTGCCGAGCGGTCCGCTGATGTCGATCTGCGTCGCGAGCGCCGGCCCGGCAAGTGCGCAGCCCGACAGCAGCATCGAGCCGAGCCACGACCTGATTTGCCGGTGAATCGCAGGCGCTGGATCCATGCCTGCGTTGCGCGCCTTCTGGATCCGGGTCATTTGCGGGTTCCTTATGATCGTTGCGTGGCAGCGTAGCCGGTGATCCGGTTTTTCGAGTTGACCGGAATCAAGTGCGAGCCCCTCCGCGTTCGCATGCCGCCTGCGTCGCGCAGTCCCTGCGTGTGTTCGCCCACCGCGGCGGCGAGTTCAAAGTATCGTGTGGGGGAGCGCCGGAGTTCACGCGCGCGTGCTGCGATGCCCGGGCGTGCACGCGGGAGTATCATTGGCTCGAATGCCGGCGCCCCTGCGCCCGGCGCACCGAACGGGCGGATATCCAGCATGAATGCTGAATCGGAATCGTCAGCGGAGGCAGCTCCTGCCGCACTCGTGCAGCTCACCGCGCTCGAGGCGCGCGTGCTCGGCTGCCTGATCGAGAAGGCGGCGACAACGCCCGAGGCGTACCCCCTCACCCTGAACTCCACGCAGCTGGCCTGCAACCAGAAGACCAGCCGCGAACCGATCATGAACGCCGAACTCGGCGCCGTCGGCCAGGCGCTGCGTACGCTGGAGGACAAAAAGCTCGTGCGCGTGGTGCACGGCGCACGCACGCTGCGCTACGAGCATACCGCCGATGCCGCATTGAATCTGACGACGCGTTCGCGCGCTGTCATCGCGCTGCTGCTGCTGCGCGGATCGCAGACGCAGAACGAGTTGCTCGCACGCAGCGAGCGCCTTGCCGATTTCCCGGACAACGCGATGCTCGGCGACATGCTCGAGCGCCTGATGAGCCGCGACCCGCCGCTGGTCGTGCGCATCGGTCGCGCCAGCGGCCAGCGCGAGGACCGCTACATGCACCTGTTGTCGGGCCCGGTGTCGATCGAGACCCACATGGTCCCGGCGCCTCGCACCCGCGCTTCGGACAGCAGCGATCACCACGCCGAACTCGAGGCGCGCGTCGAGGCGCTGGAACGCACGGTCGCGGAGTTGCAGCAGAAGCTTGCCACGCACGAATAGCGTGTCCTAGGCAAACATCTGTCCTGGATCGTTCGGTGTGCTGCCTTACCAGTAGCTTCGCGCACGCGAGACCGGTTCCGTCTCCTGCTGCGCCTTGCAACCGTCCGTGGTGCGCCGCCGTTCGGCATCCTTTCACCTGCAGTTTGCCGTGCGCAATGCCATTACTCGCACCATCCATGCTGCTCGCCCTCCGGGCCAGCTCCGCTGTTCGCGCGCCGCTCCCGGCGCGCGCAGTCAAGGCATTGCGCGCGGCAACTACAACCAGCCCTTCTGCCGCGCGAGGCGATAGGCCTCGATGCGATTGCCGACGCCGAGCTTGCCGATCGCTTCGGAAAGGTAGTTGCGCACGGTGCCCTGCGACAGGTGCAGCTGCTCGGCGATGTCGGCCGCCGGCAGGCCTTCGCCGGCCAGGCGCAGGACCTGGCGCTCGCGGTCGTTCAGGGGATCGTCGCCCGACCATGCCTCGAGCGCCAGTTGCGGATCGATCGCGCGTCCGCCGCGAACCACCTTGCGCAGCGCTTCGGCCAATTGGTCGGAGGGCGCATCCTTGAGCAGATAGCCGCTGACACCGGCGTCGAGCGCGCGGCGCAGAAACCCCGGGCGCGCAAACGTCGTCAGGATTACCACCTTGCATTCGATCCCCTTGTCACGAATGCGCTGCGCCAGTTCCAGCCCGGTCAGTTTCGGCATCTCGATGTCCGTGACGAGGACATCGGGTTTGTCCTGGCCGATCAGCGCCCACGCTTCCTCGCCATTGGCCGCGCACCCGATCACGTCCAGATCCGATTCGAGCCTGAGCAGCGCCGATAGCGCACCGCGCACCATGGCCTGGTCTTCGGCAATCAGGACACGGATCACGGCGTGCGGGACGGCATGCAGCGCTTCATGCGACGAGAGTGCAGACACGTGGCGTCGAAGTCAAACCCATGAGCATGACCGATGAGACATGGAGGTTGAGGCGGAAGACCGAGGTCGAGGGAGCACCGCCGCAACACTGCGGCAAGAACCCACTTCGCGCGCCGGTATCACGCCTGCCGCAGCTGCATCGAAGCTGCCGGCGCCGGACGCTCCTGCGGCAGCGGCATGCTCGCCGACACCTTCGTGCCGCGGCCGCGCTCGGACTCGACTCGCAATTCGGCACCGATGGCGGACAGCCGCTCGCGCATGCCGGCCAGGCCGTTGCCGGGCACGATCGCGCCGCCGCGCCCGTTGTCCTCGATGCACAGCACGAGTCGGCGTGCGTCCGCGACCAGGGTGATGCGCGCGCTGTTCGCCTGCGCGTGGCGCTGGATATTCGTGACCGCCTCGCGCGTGGTCATCGCCAGCGCCGTTTCCACTTCTGCGGGCAACGCGACCTCGGCAAGCTCGTAGTCCAGGCGCACGCCGTTGGACTCGAGCAACAGCTTTGCCGAAGCCAGTTCCGCCGTGAATCCGGCCGCGCGGATGCCTGTCACGGCACGCCGCACCTGGGCCAGCGCATCGCGCGCCACGCGCTCGACGTCGGCAATCTCGCGGCGCGCACCGTGCGGGTCGCGCTCGAACAGGCGATTGGCGAGTTCCGATTTCAGCGTGATCAGCGACAACGTGTGCCCGAGCAAATCGTGCAGGTCGCGACCGATCCGCTCGCGCTCGGCCAGCGCGGCGAGGCGCCGCACTTCGTCGTGGCTGAGCTTGAGTTCCGCGTTGCGCTGCTGGTTGCGGCGATAAACCAGGTTCATGCCGCCGACGACCGGTCCGACGACCAGCGCGCTCGTGCTGTAGATCCACGGCAGGCCCAGCAGGTACCACTCGATGGCGAACAGCGCGAGCGAGCCGGCCATCAGGCGCACGGCCATGCGCGCGTTCGGCACAAACGCGAAGAACGCGCAGGCGTAGATCAGGTAGGTCTGGCCGCCGGAGTTGTACGGCGTGACGAGATAGCCGAGCGCGGCGATCGCCAGCGCATACCACAGCACGGTGTCGGACACGCGCCGGTGGAACGAGCGGAAATACAGAACGATGAAGACGGCGAGGCTGAGCCAGGTCGGCCAGAACCAGTGCGGAAACGTGTCTGCCGCGAACATCGGCGTGATCGGAATGAACACGGCCCAGACCAGGTTCAGCCACGCGTAGTAGCGCATCTCGCTCGTACTGGCGAAGCCGGCGGCGCGGCCGCGATCGATTTCGGTGTCGGTCGAAATGAAGCGGAACAGCATCGTCATGCCTCCAGTTGGCGCATGTTACGCCGCGTGGCCGGCGCGGCCAAAATCCGCGGCCGGGGCGACCGGGGCAGGCGCCGGCGGCGCCAGCGATTCGATCAGCACGAATGCGATCAGGCCGGACACGAACAGCAGCGAACGCAGGTAGATTGCACGCATCCTTGATCCATGAACATGAACGCCGCGCGCGGCGACCGCGGGACTGGCGGCCGGCGTCATGATGCGCGTGCCAGCCAGCGCCGTGCGATCGCAAAGCAGATGATGGTGAAACCGGCGAGCGCGGCCAGGTGCGGCGCGATCGCGCTGCCGTCGCCGCGGCCGATCGTCGCCAGGGACAATTGCGACAGGTGATAGGCCGGCCACAACGGCGCAATCCGGCCGATGAAAGCCGGCAACATCGACAGCGGCATCCACAGGCCGGAAAGAAACGCCATTGGCAGATAGATCAGGTTGACCAGCGCCGGCGCGCCCGATGCGTTCGCGCGGCTGCCGATCATCAGGCCCAGCGCGCAGAACGGCATTACCCCCAAGGTCGCGATTGCGGCGAGCAGCAGCCACTGCCCCGGCACAAGGCGCACGCCGCCAAGCGCGAATGCCAGCAGCGCGAGCACTGCGTAGATGATCAGCGCGAACAGCATCGCCATGCACAGTTTCGCCAGCAGATAGGCGCCTGGCGGCATCGGTGCGACGCGCTTCAACGCCAGCCAGCCGCGCTCCCGTTCGACCGCAACACCGACGCCGAAGCCGAACAGCGCCGGCGCCATCACGCCGAACACGCTGTAGGTCGCGAACAGGTAGTGCGCCGCATTGTCGCTGCCGCGATTGGGCAGCAGGCCGAACAGCAGATAGAACATCGGCGGAAACAGCAGCGTCGGCAGCGCGAATGCCGGCGTGCGCAGCACGCGCAGGAATTCGTACTTTGCCTCGAGCAGATAGGCGCGGGCGGAGTCGGCTGCCGCATGATTCATCGTGGCGGCGATCATCGCGTTCATCAGGCAGCCTCCCTCGTGATCTCGACGAATGCTTCGGCCAGGCCGGCGCGCTGGACCTCGAGCTCGCTCAGGTCGCAATCCTCGAACAGCAGCTGGCGCACGACCGTCTCGGCGGAGTCGGTCACGATCTCGATGCGCTCGCCGTCGCGCGCGACGCTGCGCACTTCGGGCCAGCGCGATATGGCCTCCGAGGCCAGTTTCGAAATGCAGCGGATGCGGCGCTGCGCGACGCGTGCGCGGATCTGCTGCACGCTGCCGGCCGCGACGATGCGGCCCTTTGCCAGCACGTCGACGCGATCGGCGAGCGCCTCGGCCTCTTCGAGATAGTGGGTCGTCAGCACGACCGCGCACCCGTCCGCGACCAGCCGGCGCATGGTCTTCCACAGGGTTGTGCGCGCTTCGACGTCGAGTCCGGTCGTCGGTTCGTCGAGGAACAGGATCTGCGGGTTGCCGCAGATGGCCAGGGCGAACTGCACCCGCCGCTGCTGTCCGCCCGACAACGTGCCGTAGCGGCGCGGCAGCAGGTCGGAAACCCCGGCCAGTGCGACCGTGTCGGCGACACTGCGCGGCCGCGGGTAGTAACCACGGAACAGGCGGATCAATTCGCCGACGCACAGGCTGTCGGGCACGCCGCTGGTCTGCAGCATGGCGCCGATGCTGCGGCGGGCGGCGAGCGACTGCGGCGCCTCGCCGAAGACCTGCGCACTGCCGGTGTCCGGTTGCAGCAGTCCGAGCAGCAGCGAGATCGCCGTGGTCTTGCCGGCGCCGTTCGGACCCAGGACTGCCAGCACCTCACCGCGTCGAACCTGGATCGATACGCGGTCGAGCGCGAGCACGGCTCCGTAGCGCTTGCTCACGCTGTCGAGCGCCGCGATCGTTTCCATCGTCGGGTCCATCGCAACCTCCATCGGCAATGGCGCAACGGTACGCCCCGCCCTGCCGCCTGCGCAGTCGCGCTCGTCACGACCTGCGGATGACGAATGTCAGGTAGGTGGATTTGTATCCAAGTGGCTCTATCGAAGGCCTTCATAACCGGTTCCTTCACATACCAAATGCGCATGCTAAAATTTCGCGCAAGCTGGATTCACTGCGTTCTGCCGCTGCTGGTTGCCGCGGCGGATCCATAACGATTTCGAGGATTCGACATGTCGCTGATCAGCAAACTCGATGAAATGCGCCGTTTCGGCGGCGCCATTCGCACCCACGGGCTGGTCGATGCGGAAGTCGTCCGGCTGGCCGGCCAATACCCGGAACTGGGCGAGGCGATCGATCACGCCCATGCGCTGCACCAGACGCTGCGCAGCGAAATGCCGGAGCTGCTCGCTCTCGACGAGGACGCGCAACTGGCGCGCGTGCAGGGCGACTTCATCAACTTCTATCCCGAGGATGCGATCAATCCGTACGTCGCGCTGGCCGCACGCGGCCCGTGGGTGGTCACGCTGAAGGGCGCGGTGATCCACGATTCGGGCGGTTACGGCATGCTCGGCTTCGGCCACACGCCCAAGGCGATCCTCGAAGCGCTGGGCCGGCCGCAGGTCATGGCCAATGTCATGACACCGAGCATCAGCCAGCTGCGTTTCACGCAGGCGCTCGAGCGCGAGATCGGCCACACGCGCGGCGGCTCGCCGTTCAAGCATTTCCTGTGCCTGAATTCTGGCTCCGAGTCGGTATCGCTGGCCTGCCGTATCGTCGATGTCAACGCCAAGCTGATGACCGAGCCGGGCGCGCGCCACGCCGGCCGCACGATCAAGCGTGTCGCGGTCAAGGGCGCATTCCACGGTCGCACCGAGCGGCCGGCGCTGTATTCGGATTCGTCGCGCAAGGCCTACGTGCAGCATCTGGCGAGCTTCCGCGACGAGCGCAGCGTGCTGACGGTCGAACCGTACAACGTCGACCAGCTGCGCCAGCTGTTCGCCGACGCCGACCGCAACGGCTGGTTCATCGAGGCGATGTTCCTCGAACCGGTCATGGGCGAAGGCGATCCCGGCCGCGCCGCGACGCCGGAGTTCTACGCCGCCGCCCGCGAGCTGACGCGCACGCACGGCGCACTGTTCCTGGTCGATTCGATCCAGGCCGGCCTGCGCGCCCATGGCGTGCTGTCCGTCGTGGATTACCCGGGGTTCGAAAAGCTCGACGCGCCGGACATGGAAACCTATTCCAAGGCGATCAACGGCGGCCAGTATCCGCTGTCGGTGCTCGCGGTCGGCGACCTGGCGGCGAAATTGTATAAAAAGGGAATCTACGGCAACACGATGTCGGCCAATCCGCGCGCGCTCGACATCGCCTGCGCCGCGCTGGCCCAGCTGACGCCGGCGTTGCGCGCCAACATCCGTCAACGCGGCGCCGTGTTCCTCGACCGCCTCAACCGGCTCAAGGCCGAAATGCCGGGCCTGATCACGAAGGTGCAGGGTACCGGCCTGCTGTTCTCGTGCGAGCTGGCGCCGCAATTCAAGTGCTACGGCGCCGGCAGTACCGAAGAATGGATGCGCGAGCGCGGTTTCGGCGTGATCCACGGCGGCCTCAACTCGTTGCGCTTCACGCCGCATTTCGCGATCACGCAAGGCGAAGTCGACCTGCTGATCGACGGCGTGCGCCAGGCGCTGCTGCACGGCCCCCGTGTGAGCGAGCCGGCGCGCGCTGCTGCAGCTGCCTGAATCCTCGGCTCGATCCGCCAGAAGAACCCGGCCAAAGGCCGGGTTTTTTCGTTTGAACGGCCTGGCACCCATCGACGGCAAGCGAAGAAATCCGCGTTCCACCTACCGCTCAGGTAGGAATTCTCTGACACGGCGTACGCGCCCGGCATGCCATCATTTGTGCACCGCGGCTACGCTTGAGCGATACCGCGGGCGTAGACTGCACATGAATTTTTCCTGATCCACCACCAGCACAAGGAGATGACGATGAAGTTCGTACAACCGACAGTACTGGCCCTGGCAATCGCCTTCGGCGCCACTTCCGCGTTCGCGGCCGATCCGGCGCCGGCAAAGACGCTGACGCCGCAGCAGCAGAAGATGAAGGACTGCAACGCCCAGGCAACCGGCAAGACCGGCGACGAGCGCAAGGCGTTCATGAGCACCTGCCTGAAGGGCGGCACCGCACCGGCGATGGCCGCCGCTCCGGCCAAGCCGATGACGCAGCAGGAGAAGATGAAATCCTGCAACGCCGATGCCGGCGCAAAACATCTCACCGGCGATGCGCGCAAGACATACATGAGCACCTGCCTCAAGGGCGACGCGAGCGCTGCAGCCGCGCACTGAGTCGTTGCTCGCCTGCGCTGGACCCGGCCGCACACGGCCCGGTCCAGCCGCGTTTTCCGGATGTTGCGCGGCGATCGCGCATGGCAGACGCAGCCGAGTGCGTCAGAACGCCGTACTGACGGAAAACACGAAGCGTTGGCTGTGATCGTCGATTCCGAAGCGACGATATTTCGGGTCGCTCCAGTAGTGGCTCAGGTCGAACACCCAGCGATCGACGCGCTGCGAAATGCCGGCGCGGCCATACCAGTAGCCGTTGCTGCCGATCCAGAATTCGCCGCCGTCGATGGCCACGCTGGTCTGGCGTGTCAGCGGCTGCACCAGCCACGCTTCGGCGGCATGCGTCGAGGTGCCGGTGCCCAAGCCATGCGGGCTCCAGGAGAACGAAGCGCCGATGCGTTCGAACAGGGCGATGCTCGCGCTCGTCTCGACCCAGTTGTGCGCGTCGGGACCGGGATATTCGTAGCCCGTGGCAAGCACGCGGATGCGGCATTGCGAACCGCAGCCGAAATCGAATCCGGTATACAAGTTCAGTTCGACGTGGTCCGGCACGCGGCGCTGGTAAAGCCATTGCCGATCGACGTTCGCAGCCCAGGCACCGACCACGAACGTGTCGTCGAAGCGCCCCTCGACGCTGCCCTGGAAACTCGGACCCGAATCGAGCAGGGAAACACCGCGAAAGACGTAGTCCGACGCGATGCTGCCATAGCCGGTCCAGTCGGCCGCAGCGACAAAACCGGAGCCCAGCGACAGCACCGTTGCGCCGCAGGCCGCGGCCAGCCGCCGCAGACGCACGCCCGCGCGCGCCCGGGCAAACGCCTCGGGCGTCCGGGTACTGCGTCGATCATGGTTGCGAACTGGTGCCACGCAGTCCCCGCTGACGCGCCGCCGGTGGTCGCGGATGCGTACAGACCATAACCGAAAACAACGGTGCGCCGCCAGTTTGGCGGGCGCGAAAAACAGGTGCCGGCAGGCGCCGTCGAACGTGCCCGGACGCCGCGCCTAACGCTGCGCCAGCTGCGCGGCTTCTTCCTTCAATACGGTTGCGGCCGACAATTGCCGATGGGCGGCCAGCAGCGCCCGCACCTGACCCGGATTCAGGCTGCGGTCGAGCGAACGCATCAGCGCAACGACGCCGCTCACGTGCGCACTCGACAGCGAACTGCCCGAGCCGTAGTCGTAGCGGTTGCCGGGAAACGTGGTCAGTACGTCGATGCCCGGCGCGCGTATCGCGCTGGCCGGCCACTGCGCCGCGCCTTCGGACGTCGCAACGGCAACCACGGTCGGGACCGAAGCCGGAAACCTGTCGGCGGTGTCGGCCGCCGGAGGAGCCGCGACCACAACGGAAATTCCGCGTGCCTCGGCGCCGGCAAGCAGGCGTGCCAGCAGCGGATCGTCCGGACCGGCAAGACTCAGGTTGATGACATCGACCTGGCTGTTGACCGCAAAGTCGAGCGCCTGGGCGAGCGTGTAGCTGTCGCAGACCGCGGGTGCGTCCGCCGCGGCGCCGGCCCGGCATGCGCGCAGATCGTCCAGCTGCGCCATCGGGGCGACGCCCAGGATGCCGGTGCCGTTGGCCCCGCGCGCGGCGATCAGGCCGGCAACTTCGGTGCCGTGCGGCGCGAGCGGGCCGGAAGTGAAATCGCGCCGGCTGCGCACGACGCCCGCCAGGTCCGGATGACTGGCGTCGATGCCCGAGTCGATCACGGCGACCCGTACGCCGGCGCCGCTGGACATGGCGTGCGCGGCGTCGACCTCGAGCGTATCGAGCGCGTGCTGGAGCGGGCGGTATGGATCGACGTTGTTCGTCAACGTGCGGAACTGGCGCATCGGCTCGGCACTGTCGACGCGCGGGTCATGCGCCAGGCGCGCGGCGACTGCCTCGGCATCGCTGCCGCGCGCGGTCGCAAATACCTCGCAATGCACGCCGAGCGTGCGCATCGGCCAGCCGGACACGCGCGTGATCGCGTATTCGGCGGCGAGCGCGTCCAGCAGCGGACCGGCGCCGGGGCCGGCACCATAGCTGCTCGGGCGGTGGTAATGGTCGCCGGCGTTGCCGAGCAGGTTGTCGATCGCGTCGTAGCGGATCGTGACCAGCAGTTTCGTGCCGCCGGTGTCCCGCACGCCGCCGCTCGACGCACAGCCTGCCAGCGCGAGGAAAACCAGCAGCAGGATGAAGAGCGCGCGCATGGGAAGGCCGCGCTGGATCAGCGTGGAACCACGGCGACGAAGCGCAGGCGCGAATCGGCGCGCAGGCGCGATTCGACTGCCGCACCGGCCGCGCCGGGCACGGCGATCAGCGCGACGCCGTGTTCGGACGGCCCCTGCAGCACGCGTGCGCCCGGCACGCCGACCAGTTCCGCCAGTTGCTCCGCATCCACGCCGGCGACGACGTTGACACGGTACAGGACGCTGTCCGCCGGTGCGGCCGGCAGTTGCGCCGGCGTGGTCAACGTATGGAATCGGCCGGCGCGCTCGCCGGCACGGAACAGGCCAAGGCCCGCCGCAACCATCAGCAGCGCGGCGGCGGCCAGCGACACCGGCATGAACCAGCGCGGACGGCGCGGCGCCGGCGGATCGAGGCGCGCGTAAAGCCGGCGCAGATTCATCGCCATGTTCGTGGCCATGATCGGCTCGTCGACGACCGCCCCGTGCAGCACGCGCAACTCGCGCGCGTGCCGGTTGGCGTCCAGATCGCTGGCGAGCAGCGCGCGTACCGCCTCGTTTTCGGCGTCGTCGAGCGTGCCGTTTTCGTACCAGGGCAGCAGTTCGTACAGGTCTTCCTTCCGACTGGCGGTGTTCATGACCTTCAGTCTCCAAGCAGTTGGGTGAGCAGCGGGCGCAACTTTGCGCGCGCGTGGAACATGCGTGATTTCACGGTGCCGACCGGACAGTCGAGGATCTGCGCGGCTTCCTCGTATGACCGGTTGAAGAAAAATGTCAGGTCGACGACCGCACGATGTTCCGGCGGCAGCCGCATCACTGCCTGGCGAATCGCCGCGTGCAGTCCTTCGCGGTCCAGCGCGTCGGACGGCGGCTGTTCGAGTTCCGGCAGTTCGTCCATGACTTCGGGCGCCCGCAGTTCGCGCGACAAGGCCTTGAGCGCCTTGCGATAGGCGATCCCGAATATCCAGGTCGACGCCCGCGCCGCGGCGCGGTAGTCGCCGGCCTTGCGCCAGATGACGATCATCGTGTCGTTGATGACGTCTTCGACCAGGTTCATGCGGCCGGTCACGCGCAGCACGAATCGGAACAGGCGGTCGTAGTAGCTCCGATAGAGCCGCTCGAACGCGGCGCGGTCGCCCAGCGCGATCTGCGACAGGCAGGCGATATCCTCGCCGTCGTCGCCGGACCCCGCTGATTCCCTGACCTGGAACCTGTCGCGCTGCAACTTCATGATTCTCCAAAGATACAACCGTCCGGACACTGTGTCCCGGGACGGCCCCGCAAGGTTCACTTGCAGACCGCCCGGCGGCGATTCGCATTGCAGCGCCGGTGCATTTTCAGCCCGCGAAGCGGTCGGTCGCCGATACCAGCTCGTGGGTGATACCCGGTTCCAGGGCCGAATGACCGGCATCGCCGACGATGCGCAGGTCGGCCTCGGGCCACGCCCGATGCAGGTCCCACGCGCTGCGGATCGGGCAGACGACGTCGTAGCGGCCCTGCACGATCACGGCCGGAATGCGCTTGAGCCTGTGCGCATCGCGCAGCAGCTGGTCGTCTGCGTCGAAGAATCCGCCGTGGACGAAGTAGTGGCACTCGATGCGCGCGAACGCGAGCGCGAACTCATCGCTGCCGGTGGAGGCGATGTAGTCGGGGCTGGGCTGCAGGAAGCTCGTGCCGCCCTCCCACATCGACCAGGCCTTGGCCGCCGCCAGCCGCACGCCCGGGTCGGGGCTGGTCAGGCGCCGGTAATAGGCGCCCATCAGGTCCGCGCGCTCGACGACGGGAATCGCGGCGAAGTATTCCTCCCAGGCATCGGGGAAGATGGCGTCGCAGCCCTTCTGATAAAACCATTCCAGTTCCCAGCGGCGCAGCATGAAGATTCCGCGCAGGACCAGTTCGGTGACGCGATCCGCATGCCTCTGGGCATAGGCCAGCGCCAGCGTCGAACCCCACGAACCGCCGAACACCTGCCAGCGCTCGATGCGCAGGTGCTCGCGGATGCGCTCCATGTCGGCGACCAGATGCCAGGTCGTGTTATCGGTCAGCTCCGCGTGCGGCGTCGAGCGTCCGCAACCGCGCTGGTCGAACAGCACGATGCGATAGCGCGCCGGGTCGAAGAAGCGCCGCGATTTCGCGTTGCAGCCGGCGCCGGGTCCGCCATGCACGAACAGCACCGGCTTGCCGTCCGGATTGCCGCACTGCTCGAAGTAGACTCGATGCAACGGCGATACCTGCAGGAAGCCCGAATCGAACGGTTCGACATCGGGATAAAGCGTGCGCCGCGCGGCAACTGCGTTCATTTACGGATCCTTCGGGGCCGGACTGCCGATTCTCCGTCGCCGGCGCGGAAAAGTCACATTGCTGGAGAAGAGTTCTACCCGGATCGCGCGGATTTCAAAAGAACGTCCACGTGGACAACACGAACCTGCAACAGGCGGCAGGACTTTGCATTGGGCCCTTCCCGGCTTTCAGCCGCACAATCCGCCGCAAGACCGTTCATTTCCGGCCCGGAGGTTCGATTTCGTCCATGCCTGCCGGCCTGCCTTGCGCTAGTCTTTGCACAACCCTTCGGAGACCGCCATGCTTGAATCGTTGCTGCTGTTGTCCGCGCTCGCGCTGAACGCCACGCCCGCCGAGGCCGAAAAAAATCCGCTGCAGCCGCTGCAGTTTCTCGTCGGCCATTGCTGGGCCGGCGATTTTCCGAACGGGATGGGCAAGGATACGCACTGCTTCGAGCCGATGTACGGCGGCAAGTTCATCCGCGACAAGCACGTGCTCAAGGGCAAGCACGGTGACTACCTCGGCGAGACGACCTACGCGTTCGATCCGCGCGCGAAACAGATCGTCTATTGGTACTTCAGCAGCGACGGCGACATCGATTCGAGCAGCGTCCTGCCGGTCGCCGACGGCTTCGACTTTCCGGAAAGGCACCTGACCCAGCCGCAGGACCTGACCATGCGTACGCACTGGAAGCGCGTCGGCGACGATCGCTATATCGCGGTCAACGAGAAGAAGACCGGCGACGGCGCGTGGCAGACCGAATGGAAGATCGAGTACGTACGCGTCGGCGCGCCAAGGAAACCCTAGGCGGACGATCACGGGCTGTGCGCCGCGCGGTTAATAACTCGTCATCAAATGCAGGGAAAGAGCATCCCTGCACGCGGATTACGCCGATCAACGCGCATGTGTATCAGTGGAAATCTCATGGCTCTATTCGCGCAAATCGCTCTCTATCCGCGTTGATCCGTGTCCAGAGGCTCTTCTGGCTCTCCTGGACGTCTGGCGTTCCAGCTAGTCGAACACCTTGCCGGGATTCATCAGGCCTTGCGGATCGAACGCGCCGCGGATGCTGCGCATCAGCGCGATCTCGGCGGCGCTGCGGGTGCCTTCCAGATACGGCTTCTTTACCAGGCCGATGCCGTGTTCGGCGGATATGCTGCCGCCGTGGCGGGCGAGCGAATCGGCCAACAGCTTCGTGACGCGTTCGCATCGCGCAAGAAAGTCCGCATCGGACAATTCAACCGGCTTGAGCACGTTGATGTGCAGGTTGCCGTCGCCGATGTGGCCGAACCAGACCACGTCGAATTGCGGGTACTCGCGCGCCAGCAACGCCTGCATCCCGGCGAGGAACGCCGGCACCGCCGACACGCGCACTGAAATATCGTTCTTGTACGGACGGTGCGGCGCCAGGCTTTCGGTGATGCCGTCGCGCAATTTCCACAATGCCGCAGCCTGCGCGTCGCTCTGGCTGATGACGCCGTCGCTGACCAGGCCGCGCTCCAGGCATTGCTCGAACACGTCGAGCGCTGCCTGCTGCCGCGCCCCGGAATCGGCATCGAACTCGGTCACCACGTAATACGGCGAGTCGGCGGCAAAAGGGCGCGACGCGCCGTGCGCGGCAACATGATGCAGTGCCCGGTCGGTGAGGAACTCGAACGCGCTCAGCGTCAGGCGCGCGCGGCAGACCGCGAACACCTGCATCAGCGCATCCATGGCGGGCACGGCGAACAGCATGACCTGCGAGGCCGGCGGCGCTTCGGTCAGCTTCAGCGTCGCCTCGACGACCATGCCGAGCGTGCCCTCTGCGCCGATCGCCAGATGACGCAGGTCGTAGCCGGAGGAATTCTTGGTCAGGCCGCGATTCAGATCAAGCAGGTCGCCACTCGCCGTGACCAGCTTCAGGCCGGCGATCCATTCGCGCGTGTTGCCGTAGCGGATCACGCGGATGCCGCCGGCGTTGGTCGCGACGTTGCCGCCGATCGTGCACGAACCGCGCGCGCCGAAGTCGACCGGATAAATCAGCCCTTGTTCGCGTGCCGCCTTGTGCACGGCTTCGAGCACGATGCCGGACTGCACGGTCAGGGTGCGATCGACCGGATCGAAATCGAGCACCTTGTTCATGCGCTCGAAGCTGACGACGAGTTCGCCGTGCGTGGCGACCGCGCCGCCGGAAAGCCCCGTACGGCCGCCCGAAGGCACCAGCGGCATGTTGTGCGCGCCTGCCCAGCGCGCGATCGCCTGCACTTCCTCGCTGCTGGCCGGCAGTGCGATCGCAAGCGGCGCGGGCGGCCAGCGCCGGGTCCAGTCGCGGCCGTAGTGTTCCAGGTCGGCGGGCTCGCAGGTCAAGCGCAGCGATGGCACGCGACGGGCGAGATCGGCCAGTCTGTGGTCGGTCATGCAAGGTCCGGGTCGAAAGGCTTCGCGCAGCCTGCCAGCCCGCCGCGCAATCGTCCAGTGCTGCACTGCGGCATATTCGCGTTCCTTCTGGCATAGTTGCGTTTCCAACGGTGACGATTCGCGATGAAAACCTCGTATCCGAAGCAAGACATCAAGATCCTGCTGCTCGAAGGTGTCAGCCACACGGCGCTCGAAGCGTTGCGCGCGGGCGGCTACTCGAACATCGAGTTCCACGAGAAAGCGCTGCCCGAAGCCGAGCTCAAGCGCAGTATCGCCGACGCGCATCTGGTCGGCATCCGGTCGCGCACGAACCTGACGGCCGACGTGCTGCACGAGGCACGGCGCCTGATCGCGGTCGGCTGCTTCTGCATCGGCACCAACCAGGTCGACACCGCAACGGCCGAGTCGCTCGGCGTGCCGGTGTTCAACGCGCCGTACTCGAACACGCGCAGCGTGGCGGAACTGGTCATTGCCGAAGCGGTGATGCTGGCGCGCGGCATCCCGCAGAAGAATGCGCTGTGCCATCGCGGCGGCTGGATGAAATCCGCAGCCGGCAGCATCGAGGTGCGCGGCAAGACGCTCGGCCTGGTCGGCTACGGCCACATCGGCACGCAGGTCGGAGTGCTGGCCGAATCGCTCGGCATGCAGGTGCTGTATTTCGACATCGAGGCGAAGCTCGCGCTCGGCAACGCGCACGCGGCGAAAAGCCTCGATGAGCTGCTTGCCGGTTCCGACATCGTCAGCCTGCACGTGCCGGAAACAGCGGAAACCAAGTGGATGATCGGCGCCAGGCAGTTGGCGACGATGCGCGCCGGTTCGATGCTGATCAATGCGGCACGCGGCACGGTCGTCGACATCGATGCACTCGCGGCGAGCCTGAAAGCCGGCCACCTGTCCGGCGCGGCGATCGATGTGTTCCCGGTCGAACCGCAAGGCAACAACGACAGGTTCGTCTCGCCGCTGATCGGCATGGACAACGTGATCCTCACGCCGCATGTCGGCGGCAGCACGCTCGAAGCGCAGGACAACATCGGCCGCGAGGTCGCAGCCAAGCTGCTGCGCTACAGCGACAATGGCAGCACGCTGTCGGCGGTCAATTTCCCGGAAGTCTCGCTGCCGGGCCATCCGAACAGCCAGCGCCTGCTGCATATCCACAAGAACGTGCCCGGCATCCTGTCGCGCATCAACGAGATCTTCTCGCGCGAAAGCATCAACATCGATGCGCAGTTCCTGCAGACCGATGCGAAAGTCGGCTACGTCGTCATCGACGTGTCGACTTCGGCCGAGCACGCCGGCGAACTCAAGGACGCGCTTGCGGCGATTCCGGGAACGTTGCGCGCGCGCGTGCTGTACTGACGGCACGCCGCTCGCGCGCATCAGCCCGGCGGATTGATGGTGCAGCAGGTTTTCTGCGCCGGAATTGCTGACTGCGACCTTACGAAGTGCTGACAACGAAACGATGACGTAGCATCGCCTGTCATCCGTTGGTGCGTTCGCGCGTAAAGGCAATTCGGGCTGTCCGCATCCGTCGCGTCATGCCGCGCGGGCCGCAGCCCGAAATCGTCGTGCTGACCGCGGGCAGGGAGGTGTCGGTGAACCGATACGGCAGGCTTCTGGAAACAGCGACGCAATGGCTTTCCCGATTCCTCGGCAGCGGCTGCCTGCTCGCCGGCATGATCGCCTGGCAGGAAGTCCACGCGCTGCAGAGCGACGAGATCTTCGCCAGCGGGTTTGGCGCAACCGCGACCTTCTATGTCGCGCCGAACGGCGAAGACACCTGGAGCGGAACGCTGCCCGCGCCGAACGGAGCGAACACCGATGGCCCGTTCGCGACGTTCGATCATGCGCGCGCGGTCGTGCAGGCGCTCGACAAGACCGGCATTGAACGCGTCTTCGTGATATTTCGCGACGGTACATATCCGCTGACCGCGGCCGTTGCATTCACTGCGGCCGACAGCGGCACGCCGACGACCGAAATCGTCTACCGGAACTATCCGGGCGAGTCTCCGGCCATCAGCGGCGGCGTGCGGATCAAGGGCTGGACCAACGCCGGCGGCAACGTCTGGCAGGTGACGCTGTCGCCGTCCATTCAATACTTCGAAAATCTCTTCTACAACGGCGCACGCCGCCTGCGGCCGCGGCTCGGCGGCTACCTCGGCACGTACAACCGGATCTGGCGAACCGCCTATCTCTCCGCGCTCGATCCTGCGGACAACAATTGCCCGTCCACCGACGGCTACGAATGCTTCGACCGATTCGACTACAACCCGGTCTACGATCCGACCGACCCGACCAGCCTGGATCCTGACGTGTGGGGGAACCTCGTTCCTGCAGCGGGCAGCCTCTGCCCGGGGCAGACGCCGGGACCGGTCGCGCTGCAGGGAGACATCGAGGTCCTCGTCTTCGAGCAATTCAGCACGTCCAAGCTGCGCGTGAGTTGCGTCGACACGATCAATCACCGCGTGTACATGACCGGCCCCACTGCCGTTCCCGGCGCAGGCAACGCGAGCGAAGCGGGCTTCATCCAGGGCAACCGCATCGTGATCGAGAACGTGCGCGGCGTGCTGAACCAGCCGGGCCAGTGGTTCCTGGATCGATCGGTGTCGCCGATGATGCTGACTTACCTCGCCAATCCCGGGGAAGATCCGAACGCCGACATCGTGGTGATCCCGCAGGCACCGCAACTCGTCTCCGCCAGCGGCCTGCAGTACGTGACGATGCGCGGCCTGATCTTCCAGTACGACAACTACGTCGTCCCGTTCAACGGGCATGTGTCGACGGAACTGGAGCCCGACAGCACCTCGGCGCTGTCGTTCCAGAACTCGCAGAACATCAAGCTGGACGGCATCGAGGTTCGCCGCACGGCCGGCGGCGGCGTGGATTTCATGCCATGCCTGGTACAGCAGGTATCCAGTGACAATGCGGCGTCGCCAACCTGGTGCGCCGCGTACCCGCCGTCCGAACTCGTTGCGACCACCGCGACGGCATCGAGCACGATCGTCAACAGCGCGTTCTTCGACCTCGGCGTCGGCGGAATCCGCATCGGCGAGAACAGCAACGCCATACTCGGCGCAGTGTTCGACGACGGTAATTCGCCCAACGGGTTCCTCGTGGACAACAACGTCGTCGCCGGCTACGGCCGCGTGATTCCGGCTTCGTTCGGCATCGGCCAGGGCGTGGGTCACGGCAATCTGTATACGCACAACGACGTCTACGACGGTTACCACTGCGCGATTTCGATCTCGCACGCCGGCGGCGACAATGCGACCGTGAACGGCGTGGGCAACGCGAACAACACGATTTCGTTCAACCACGTTCACGACCTGCTGCAGGGGATCATGAACGACGGCGGCTCGATCCGCATCGAAGCCGGGAACTCCGTCGCGACCTCGCCCGGCAACACGATCTTCAACAACATCGTCCACGACACCACCGACGCCTCGGCACTCGACGACAACGGCTACGGCGGCAACGGCATCTACATGGACAACTCGACCGGCCTGGTCGATGTCGAGAACAACCTGGTCTACCGCGTGTTGGGCTATGCGATCTATTCGCCGCATGGGCCGCAGCATTCCAAACCGGTCGCGACATGGGGCTTCGGCCAGTCGAACCTGATCAAGAACAACATCCTCGCCTTCGCGAACAAGGGCATGTTCGCGATCAACGATCCGTACAAGACGCAAAACGGCCCGACGTTCACCGCGCACCCGGTCTTTCTCGCCTCGAACAATCTCGTCTACTTCGATCGTGACGAGTTGTCGACGCCGTCCTTCGACGTCGTCGGCGGCTGCACCTACGCCGCCGCAGGTACCGTGGCCGGCCCGTTCGACACGTTCCAGTCCTACGCGAGCAATTTGTACTGGCGCACCGATGGAGCGTTCGCCACGGTCCCCAACGCTTTTCCGGTGCAGACCACGCCGAGCGCGAATGGACCATGCACCGGCAATAGCAGCTTCTACACGAACTACTACTTCGACAATCCGCCGCAGCCGAGCTGGGTCGTCAACGTCGGCGAAGACGCCGGCAGCGTGATCCAGGATCCCGGCTTTGCAAATCCCCACTATCCGGCCGACAACTATTCGTTGACCGCCCCGGCCCCGGTCGGCTTCGTGCCTTTCGATCTGAACGCACCGGGCCGGCAGAATGCCGCGTTCAATCCGCCCACCGTCGATCCGACGTTTACGATCGCACCGCTCGATCCGGCGACGGGATTTTGATCGATTCGGCAAGACCGCCGGGCACGCCGTTTCCCTGGCGAGTGCGACCGTCTCATCCGCCTTGTCCACCCGATCATGGGCAGATGGACGTTACACGAGCAGGAAAATCCTGCATGCATGCATGAATCAGTTGATATCAAGCAGCTTTCGGCTGCATTACCGCAGGGGCGCGATGGATCGCTCCAGAACGCCGCTGAACCGATGCAACCAGATGGTGGACCGTCGGACAGGATTCCTGAAAGCGAGCAGGTATCGGCTGCATTGCCGCAGGCGCGCGATGGATCGCTCCAGGACGCCGCTGAACCGATGCAACCAGATCGTGGACCGTCGGACAGGATTCCTGGAAGCGAGCAGGTATCGGCTGCATTGCCGCAGGCGCGCGATGGATCGCTCCAGGACGCCGCTTAAGCGGTGCGACAAGATCGTGGACCGTCGGACAGGATTCCTGAAAGCAAGCAGCTTTCACCTGCGCGTGAGCAGTTCCGGCGCGAGACGCCCCAGGAACAAGCTCGATTGAAGCAACGGAATCGTGCTGACGCGCAACTGACCCCGGGAAAGAGGATCGGGTACCAGCCAGCGGATGCGAGGCCCGGGCAGGAGTACGCGGCGCTTCATGCCCCGGCGGCGGCGAGCGCGCACGGACGCGCGATGCGGCCGTGGCGAATCATTGAATGGTCGGGGCGGCGGGATTCGAACCCACGACCCCCTGCCCCCCAGGCAGATGCGCTACCAGGCTGCGCCACGCCCCGACCGGGCGATTGTGAAAGGCAATTGTAGCAGACGTCCCGAACGGCGCCGCGCGCCCGGCCCTCAGTGCCGCAGGATCTGCAGGACTTCTTCCAGCTCCATGCGCACCTGGCGCACGATCTGGTTCGAGATCGAGGTTTCCATGCGCGCCTGCTGGCCTTCCAGCCGCTGGCGCGCACCGGTGATCGTGAAGCCCTGGTCATACAGCAGCGACCGGATCTGGCGGATCATCAGCACGTCGTGGCGCTGGTAGTAGCGGCGATTGCCGCGGCGCTTGACCGGCTTGAGGTTGGTGAATTCCTGTTCCCAATAGCGCAGCACGTGCGGCTTGACGCCGCACAAGTCGCTGACTTCACCGATGGTGAAGTAGCGCTTTGCCGGGATGACCGGCAGTTCGCTGTTACTGCCTTGATCCAGCATAGGATTCGACTCTGACTTTTAGTTTTTGGCCGGGGCGGAACGTGACCACGCGACGGGCGGAAATCGGAATCTCCTCGCCGGTCTTCGGGTTACGCCCGGGGCGCTGATTTTTCTGTCGCAAGTCAAAATTGCCGAAGCCCGAGAGCTTGACCTGTTCGCCGCGCTCTAGCGCGCCGCGCACCACGTCGAAGAACGCGTCGACAAACTCTTTGGCTTCACGTTTGTTAAGACCGACGTCCGTAAACAGTCGCTCGGCCATCTCAGCCTTCGTCAATGCCATGCTACCCCCGTAATTTGGCTTGGCACTCCGCGGCCAGTGCAGCGACCGCAGCGGCTACGCAACGATCCGCATCCGCGTCCATTAGAGTGCGTGAACTGTTCTGTAAAATCAAGCCTATAGCAAGACTTTTTACGCCTGAACCTAGATTTTGGCCGGAGTATTGATCGAAAACAAGCAGTTCCGTCAGGTCCGCCCCGACGGCACCGCGCGCACAGGCCTCCAGGCGGGAATAAGGCACGGTCTCCGGCACGATCACGGCGATGTCGCGGCGCACCGAAGGAAAACGCGAGACGGCAGCCGCACGCGGAACCGGGCGCGGCTGGATCACGGCCAGGTCGAGCTCGAAGACGTAGACGTCGCTGTCCAGTCCGAGCGCGCGCAGGCGTTCGGGGTGCAGGGCGCCAAGGTGTCCGGCCATCCGGCCGGCACGCCAGAGGGTCGCGGCCTGGCCGGGATGGAGCCAGGAGACCTCGGCCGCCGACGTGCTGAACGAGGCCCGGTCGTTCGTCAGACCCAGCAGCGACTCGACATCCCCCTTGGTGTCGAAAAAATCGGCGCGCCGTTTCTTCTCGCCCCACTGCTCTGCCGCGGCAGTGCCGGATGCGACGCCGGCGATGCGCAGTGTCTCCTCGGGTCCTTGGCTGCCCTGGCGGAACACGCGGCCGACTTCGAACAGGCGCACACGCTCCTGCTGGCGATTCTGGTTCAGCGTGAGCGCACCGATCAGGCCGGGCAGAAGGCTCGTACGCATCACGGCCATGTCGGCCGACAGCGGGTTGGCCAGGGCAATCGCGCCATCGTCCATGCCCCAGGTCTCGAGCAATCCGGCGCCGACGAATGCGTAGGTGATCGCCTCGTCGAAATCGCGCGCGGCGAGCTGGGCGCGCAGCGCACCGGTTGCGACCTGGTCCTCGCACAAGCGCGGCGCATCGAGTTCACCGCGCGGCGCCTGGGTCGGAATCCGCTCGTAGCCATGGATGCGCGCCACTTCCTCGATCAGGTCGGCTTCGATGGCAAGGTCGAAGCGCGCAGACGGCGGCAACGCCTGCCAGCCATCCGCGGCCGACTTCAGCTTCATGCCGAGCGCCGTGAGAATGCGCACGACCTCGGCATCGGCAACCTCGATGCCGAGCAGGCGCGGAATGCGCGAGCGCCGCAACGGGATCGATTCGCGGCGCGGCAGCTGGTCGGGCGCCACCGCTTCGACCACAGGGCCGACCTTGACGCCGCCGCCGGCTGCGGCGATCAGCTGTGCGGCGCGTTCGAGCGCGCGGCGCGGCAACTCGGCATCCACACCGCGTTCGAAGCGATGCGCCGCGTCGGTATGCATGCCGAGCTTGCGCGCGCGGCCGGCGATCGCTGCCGGCGCGAAATGCGCGGCCTCGAGAAACACGTTTCGCGTCGTCGAAGTCACGCGCGTGGAGTAGCCTCCCATCACGCCGCCCAGCGCGACCGGCGCATCCGCATCGGTAATGACGACAAAGTCCGGATCGAGCGAAACGTCGCGCTCGTCGAGCAACTTCAATGCTTCGCCGGCGCGGGCGCGGCGCACGCCGATCGGACCGCGCAGCGTGTCGGCGTCGAACGCGTGCAGCGGCTGGCCGAGTTCCAGCATCACGTAGTTGGTCACGTCGACCAGCAGGCTGATCGAGCGCAGCCCGCAACGGCGCAACCGCTCGACGATCCACAGCGGCGTCTGCGCGGCAGGATCGATGCCTTCGATGTAGCGGCCGCAATAACGCGGACAATCAGGCGGCGACTCGAGCCTGATCTCGATCGTGCGGGCCAAGGTCGCCTCGACGGCATCGATTGCGAGCGGCCGCGGCGCCACGTCGAACGCCGCGCCGACATCGTTGGCGACGCCGACGATCGACAGGCAATCGGCTCGGTTCGGCGTCAGGCCCAGATCGATCACGTTGTCGGGCAAGCCCAGGTACTCGGCGAGCGCCTTGCCGACCGGCGCATCGCCGGCGAGCTCGAGCAGCCCCGAGGCATCGGCGTCGATGCCGAGTTCCCTGGCCGAGCAAAGCATCCCGGACGACTCGATGCCGCGCAGTTTCGCGGCCTTGATCGTCAGCTCGCCGACCTTCGTGCCGATCGTGGCCAACGGCGCCCTCAGGCCGGGCCGCGCGTTCGGCGCGCCGCAAACGACCTGCAGCATTTCGCCATTGCCCGCGTCGACTTTGCATACCTGCAGGCGGTCGGCTTCCGGATGCCTGGCGCACTCCACGATCCGCGCGACGACGACGCCGTCGAGATTCGCGCCGACGCGCTCGACGCCCTCGACTTCGTGGCCGATCATGTTCAGCTTGTCGATGAGCGTGTCGTGATCGGCCTTGATTGCCACGCGCTCGCGCAGCCAGTTTTCAGAAATTTTCATTGGAAAGCCGAGAAACGTTAGACGGGAGACATGAGACGAGAGACGTAAAGAGCGGCGCCGCGTCACCTTCATGACGTCGCCGGGACAAGCATCGAGGATTCCCCGGTGCTTCAGTCCGTACGCGTGCTGGCTTTGCCGTCTCTCGTCTCACGTCTCTCGTCTCCCGTTCAAGCAAATTGCCGCAGGAACCGCACATCGTTTTCGAAAAACGCACGCAGATCCGTCACGCCATAGCGCAGCATCGCCAGGCGCTCGACGCCCATGCCGAACGCGAAGCCGGTGTAGCGCTCCGGATCGATGCCGCAGCTGGTCAGCACGTTCGGATGCACCATGCCGCAGCCGAGCACTTCGAGCCAGCGCGAGCCGCCGTCCGGCAGGTCCCACTTGATCACGACGTCGGCGCCAGGTTCGACGAACGGGAAGAACGTCGGCTTGAACATCATCTCGAAGTCGCGGTCGAAGAATGCGCGCAGGAATGCGCGCAAGGTTCCCTTGAGGTCGGCCAGCGTGGAGGTTTCGTCGACCAGCAGGCCTTCGACCTGATGGAACATCGGCGAATGGGTCTGATCCGAGTCGCTGCGGTATACCTTGCCGGGCGCGATCAGGCGGAACGGCGGCCGGCGACCGTTCATCGCGCGGATCTGCACCGGCGAGGTGTGCGTGCGCAACAGGCGCGCTTCGCCCGTCGCGTCGGGCTTGATCCAGAACGTGTCGTGCATCGTGCGCGCCGGATGATCCGGCGGGAAGTTCAGCGCGCCGAAGTTGTGCCAGTCATCCTCGATCTCGGGCCCGTCGGCGACCTCGTAACCGAGCCGCGCGAAAATGCCGATGATGCGGTCGAGGGCGCGCGTCAGCGGATGCAGGCTGCCGCGTGCGACGTTGCGCCCCGGCAGCGTGACGTCGACGCGCTCGCCTGCCAGCCGCTGTTGCAATGCTGCCTGCTCGAGTTCGCCGCGCCGCGCAGCGATCGCCGCGCCGAGCTGCTCCTTGGAGCGATTGACGCTTTCGCCGTGCGTCTTGCGCTGGTCCGCCGGCAGCTTGCCGAGAGCCTTGAGCTGCTCGGTGATCAAACCCGACTTGCCGAGCAATGACACGCGCAGTGCATCGAGCGCTTCGAGCGTCGGCGCCGACGCGATCTGCACCAAGGCTTGTTCGACGTGCGGATTCAGGGTTTCGGACATTTCCACAATTCCAAAATGCGAGATGCTTTGCGCCTTCACGCCGTCGGCGCGCTACGGCAATTGCGTATCCCCCACCGACGTCATGCTCGCAAAAAAGCGGTCATCCATTTTGACGTACGGCGTGCCGATCCGGGCACGATGGATTACATGCCTGCCCGGTGCGCCTTCCAGGCCATTCGCTGCGGTATCCTGCCGCCGCAGTCCCGCTTTCGCGGAAATGACGGAGGCTGGAGACTCCCACGACCGCCGGAAACAAAAAAGGGAGCCAGGCCAAAGCCTAGCTCCCCAGGTAATCAAGGCATCGCGCCGAAGCGCGACGCCGTTTTTGTGTTGTCGCTGATTACGCCGCGAGGCTGGCTTTCGCTTTTTCGGCGAGGCTGCCAAACGCCTTGATGTCGTGCACGGCGATGTCGGCGAGCACCTTGCGGTCGACCTCGATGCCGGCCTTCTTCAGGCCATTCATCATGCGGCTGTACGACAGTCCGAACTGGCGTGCGCCGGCATTGATGCGCACGATCCACAACGCGCGGAACTGGCGCTTTTTCTGCTTGCGGCCGATGTAGGCGTACTGCAGTGCCTTGGTGACCGCCTGCTTGGCGACGCGATAAACCTTGCGCCGGGCGTTGTAGTAACCCTTGGCGCGTGACAGCAGCTTCTTGTGCCGTGCGCGCGCGGTGACACCACGTTTTACTCTTGCCATGGCTGTCTCTCCTTACGCGTAGGGCAGCATGCGCGCGATCCGACCGGAGTCTTCTTTGCGCACGATGTTGGTGGCTCGCAGACCGCGCTTACGCTTGGTCGATTTCTTCGTCAAGATGTGGCTCTTGAACGCGTGGCCGGCCTTGAATTTGCCGGACGCCGTCTTGCGGAACCGCTTGGCAGCGGCCCGATTGGTCTTGATCTTGGGCATGACCCAACTCCTTAGCTGTGTTTTAGTACTGGGGCGAGCGCCTCACGTCGACATGACCGCGGGGACTTTCCATCCTTGCTCGATCCGGCTTGTTTAAGCCCCGCCGTTCTATCGGCAGAGCGGGTTCCACTTCTTCCAGCCTCCCGCCAACGGCGGAAGGAAACTATTCATTCGCTTGGCTGATCGTTTGCCGTCACTTCTTTTTCGGTGCGATCATCATGACCATCTGGCGTCCTTCGAAGCGCGGGAAGCTTTCGATCACCGCTTCTTCCAGCACGTCGCCCTGGATGCGCTTGACCATCGCCTCGCCGAGCTCGGTGTGGGCCATCTCGCGACCCTTGAAGCGCACCACGATCTTGACCTTGTCGCCTTCCTCGAGAAACCGCCGCAGGTTGCGCAGCTTTACGTTGTAATCGCCATCTTCGGTCGAAGGCCGGAACTTCAGTTCCTTGATTTCCTGCTGCTTCGTCTTGCGCTTGGCTGCGTGCGCCTTCTTCTGCTGCTCGAACTTGAACTTGCCGAAGTCCATGATGCGGCAGACCGGCGGATCGGCATTCGGCACGATCTCGACCAGATCCAGGCCCGCTTCCTCGGCCATGCTCAACGCTTCATCGCGCGTCAGAACTCCGACCTGCTCTCCATCCGCGCCGATCACGCGAACCCGCGGAACGCGGATCTCCGCATTCTTGCGGTTAGTCTTTTCGGTGGCGATAACTCAATCTCCAGAAAAACCTGACGTCAGATCGCGCAGCGTGCAGGCGGCGCCGCGCGGTGAAAGATTCGGCAAGCGAGTTCGCACGGCAGACGCCCCGGCTTCCCCTTGCGATCGCCGACCACGAGAGGTACGGGGCCAAGTACCATGCGTATGTGGATATTTTAGCTGGATTTTTTCCGGCGCGCAATCCAATTCCGGGGTGGACTTCATTGATTTGCAAGGATTTGTCAGACGGACCATCCGGTCAGCGCGTTCCGGCAGCACGATTTCGGGCCGGTTGACGCCGGCTGCGCCCGTTCCGCCGGACAAGCGCCGCGACGCGCGTGAAATCAACCGGGGCTGGACTCGTTGCGCAACCTGTCCGCAAATCCTCCGACAGGCATGCTGCCCAGATCCTCGCCGGCGCGCGATCGAACCGAGACGAGGCCGCCTTCCTTTTCGCGATCGCCGACCACGAGCAGGTACGGCACCTTCTGCAGCGTGTGCTCGCGGATCTTGTAGCCGACCTTCTCGTTGCGCACGTCTGCCTCGACGCGAAAGCCGTGCCCTGTCAGGGTCCGCGTGACTTCGCGCACATAGTCGGCTTGCGCATCGGTGATATTCATGACCACCGCCTGCACCGGTGCCAGCCACGCCGGAAACGCACCGGCATGATGCTCGATCAGGATGCCGATGAAGCGCTCCATCGAGCCCACGATGGCCCGATGCAGCATGACCGGATGGCGCTTGCTGCTGTGCTCGTCGACGTACTCGGCGCCGAGCCGCTCCGGCATCATGAAGTCGACTTGCATCGTGCCGAGCTGCCAGGTGCGGCCGATCGCATCGCGCAGGTGGTATTCGATCTTCGGTCCGTAGAACGCGCCTTCGCCCGGCAACTCCTGCCATTCGACACCGGCGGCGCGCAGGGCCGAGCGCAGCGCGCCCTCGGCCTTGTCCCAGGTCGCGTCGTCGCCGAGCCGCGGCTCGGGCCGCAGCGCGATCTTCAGCTGCACGTCGGTGAAGCCGTAGTCGGCGTAGACCTTCATGGCCTGCGCATGGAACGCGGTGACCTCGGACTCGATCTGGTCCTCGGTGCAGAAGATGTGGCCGTCGTCCTGGGTGAATCCGCGCACGCGCAGGATGCCGTGCAGCGCGCCGGACGGCTCGTTGCGGTGGCAGCCGCCAAACTCGCCGTAACGGATCGGCAGGTCACGATAGCTGTGCAGGCCGTGATTGAAGATCTGCACGTGGCCGGGACAATTCATCGGTTTCAGCGCGTACGTGCGCTTCTCCGATTCGGTGAAGAACATGTTGTCCTTGTAATTGTCCCAGTGGCCCGAGCGCTTCCACAGCGACACGTCGAGCACCTGCGGACCCTTGACCTCGCCGTAGCCGGTCGCGACGTAGACGCGGCGCATGTACTGCTCGACGACCTGCCAGATCGACCAGCCCTTCGGATGCCAGAACACCAGCCCCGGCGCCTCTTCCTGCATGTGGAACAGGTCGAGCTGCTTGGCGAGCTTGCGGTGGTCGCGCTTTTCGCTTTCCTCCAGCTGCGTCAGGTAGGCCTTGAGATCCTTGTCGTTGAGCCATGCCGTGCCGTACACGCGCTGCAGCATCTCGTTGTTCGAATCGCCGCGCCAATACGCGCCGGCGACCTTCATCAGCTTGAACGCGCGCAACTTGTTCGTGTTCGGCACGTGCGGGCCGCGGCACAGGTCGATCCAGTCGCCCTGCCCGTACAGCGAGATCTCCTCGCCCGGCGGAATGATGTCGTCGATGATCTGCGCCTTGTAGATCTCGCCCTTGTTCCTGAAGAACGCGATCGCGTCGTCCTTGGCCATGACGCTGCGCTGCACCGGCAACGCCTCGGCCACGATCTTCTTCATCTCGGCCTCGATCTTTTCCAGATCGTCGGGCGTGAACGGCGCCTTGCGCGCGAAGTCGTAGTAGAAGCCGTTGTCGATCACCGGTCCTATCGTCACCTGCGTATCCGGAAACAGCCGCTGCGTCGCCTGCGCGAGCAGGTGCGCGGTCGAGTGGCGCAGGATGTCGAGCGCCTCGGGACTCTTCTCGGTGACGATCGCGACTTTCGCATCGCGCTCGATGCGGTAGCTCGTATCGACCAGCTTGTCGTCGACCTTGCCCGCCAGCGCGGCCTTGGCCAGGCCGGCGCCGATCGACGCGGCGACGTCCTGCACGGTCACCGGATGGTCGAACTGGCGTTGGCTGCCGTCGGGGAGAGTAATGTTGATCATGGTGTCATGGTTCCGATTCTGTCCGCGGAATTGCCTTCGCGCCTATGCCCGGCGCCGCGCGAGGGTGGCGTCTACGCAAGCGATGTGGCCATCGGACGCTGATCCTCACCCCGTCCGGTGCCTTCTCCCGCCAGCGGGAAAAGGCAAAGGCGTACCTAGGCGAGGCAGGAAATGAAAAAGGCGCCGAGGCGCCTTTCAAGGCGACTTGGCGATTCGAAGTCAGTTGTCGAAAGTTCGCGTTGACATGTCGCACGCTCGACCGGCGGTTTTCCGCGGGTCACCTGGCAGATGATGCGCGAATCTTCTCACGAGCGCGCGCGCCGATCAACGCCGGGCGGCGGCATGCACGCTTGCGTCATCCGGTCGAACCGGGAACCGCGGAACCGGGCCCCGCCGCCCGCCGCGGCTTGCGCATCAGCACGAACTCCTCCGCCGCGGTGGGATGCACGGCCATGGTCGCATCGAAGTCGCGCTTGCAGGCGCCCATCGTCACGGCGACGGCGAGGCTCTGCACGATTTCCGGCGCATCCGGCCCGATCATGTGCAGGCCGAGGATGCGGTCATTGCCGGCGTCGACGACCAGCTTCATGTAGCTGCGTTCACGGCGGCCGGCCAGCACGTTGCGCATCGGCCGGAAATCCGCCTCGAACACGTCGAGCTGGTGGCCCTGCTGCAGCGCCATTTCCTCGCTCAGGCCGATCTGCGCGACCGGCGGCTGCGCAAACACCGCGCTGGCGAGGAGCTTGTGGTCGACGCCGCGCCGCGCGCCGCCGAACTCGGTATCGACGAACGCGCGGCCTTCGGCGATTGCGACCGGCGTCAGGTTGACCCGATCGGTCACGTCGCCGACCGCGAAGATCGACGGCACGCTGCTGCGCGAGTAGTCGTCGACGCAGATCGCGCCGCTGCGCGCATGCAACGTGACCCCCGCCTGCTCCAGTCCGAAGCCGGCCGTGTTCGGCACGCGCCCGAGCGCATTGAGCACGGCGTCGGCGCGCAGCGTGCCGCCATCGACGTCGTGGCAGACATAGCCGTCGCCGTCTGGCTCGATGCGCTCCGGGCGGAACTCGGGCCGCAGCTCGATGCCGCGGTCGGTCATCGCCGCCGCCAGGCGCCGGCGCACATCGGCGTCGAAGCCGCGCAGCGGCATGCCGGCCCGGAATGCCAGCGTCACGGCACTGCCGAAGCCGCGGAAGATGCTCGCGAACTCGACCGCGACGTAACCGGAGCCGAGCACGAGCAGGTGGACTGGCTGCGTCGTCAGGTCGAGCAGCTCGGTCGAGGTCATGGCAAATTCGATGCCTGGTATCGACGTCGGCCGGCCCGGCCGGCTGCCGGTCGCGACGAGCAGGCGTTCCGCGGACAGGCGCTCGCCATTGACCAGTACCGAATGTCCATCCACCACCGCGGCGCGCCCGGCGAAGACGCGCACGCCGGAATCATCGAGCATCTTGCGGTAAAACGCTTCGAGGCGCCGGGTCTCGTTGTTCTTGGCTGCCGTCATGCGCGCCAGGTCGAAGGCGGTCGGCGGTACCTGCCAGCCGTAGTGCGCGGCGTCGGCGAAGGCGTCGGCGAATTGCGCGGCGTACATGAAGTACTTTTTCGGCACGCAGCCGCGGATCACGCAGGTGCCTCCGATGCGGTCGGCTTCGCAAATCGCGACGCGCGCGCCCTTGCTTGCCGCATATCGACTCGCGGCCACGCCGCCGGAGCCGGCACCGATCGTTATCAGGTCGAATTCATGGCTCGACATCGACGAACACCGCAGCCGATCACTGCTGTGCACTATCGCCTATTTCGACGCCGGAGCAAACACGGCGCCGTGACGGCCGCCGGTGGGCTCTCAGATCCGTCCCAGCACCAGCAGCACGAGGACCACCACAACGACGAGGCCAAGGATACCGCTCGGACCGTAGCCCCAACCTCTGCTGTGCGGCCAGCTCGGAATCACGCCGATCAACATCAGCACCACGACGATCAACAGGATTGCGCCAATGGACATTTGCTTCTCCAGGGAGTGGTTTGTTGCCTGCGCCATTCCGTGC
>DATNFS010000081.1:0-13761 GCA_035606275.1 Rudaea sp. | reverse complement strand
CGCGGTGCCCCGCCGCGCATCATGCGCGGCGGGGCGTACCTGTGCTTCTCGGCGCCGGCGGGGTCGTCTGGCAGTACGTCCGTGTACTGTCAGCCGACGCGCGCACATCGTGTGCGCGCCCCTGCGGGCACTTTCCGCCGTCACCTGCGATGCTCGGCACCGCGAACGGCGCCGGGATCCACGACGCCGTGCATCCCTGCACTACCTCGATGAATGCTGAGACGTTTCAAAAAATCGAGTCGCTGCTTCTGCGGCAGGATGCCGCCCAAATGGGGCCCCCTGTGGCGCGGCGAGGGTGCGCAGGATCAGTCCGCAGGAGGGCGCACACGATGTGCGCCCGTTCGCTGAATGTACATGGACGTCATCCAGCGAACCCCGGAGCACCCTCGCGAAGTCGTAGGGCAGGATGCCCGAAGACCGCGCCACCGGGGGTGTGTTTCTTTGGTTACCTTTCTTTGCACAAGCAAAGAAAGTAACCGGCTCGCCGCAGGCGAGACGAAGCTCTGCACTTCAGCGGACGACAGAAGGAAGATCAAACTGGATTCCGGCTTTCGCCGGAATGACGACACCTTGTCCGCGCGGACGCGCCAAAATCAGCATGTCCTTTTTTGTCCGATAGTCGACCGACCCGGTACTCGCCGTCCACCCGGAGAGGTCATAATATCCTCGTCGCCGTGGCATCTCGCCACTCCGACCAGGAAACAAGATCATGTCCTTTTCCGACACCGCATTGATCGTCGTCGACGCCCAGGAGTCGTTCCGCCAGCGTCCGTACTGGAATGAAGCCGATGCGCCGGCCTTCATTGCCGACCTGCAGCGGTTGATCGATGGCGCCAAGGCGCGCGGCATTCCGGTGGTGCAGGTCTTCCACGTCGAGGACGACGGTGTGTTTTCGCTCGCGTCCGGCTGGGTCAGGACGATCGAGGGCCTGTCGATCGTGCCGGATGCGATCTTCCACAAGCGCAGCCACAGCGCACTGGTCGGCAGCGGCCTCGACGTCTGGCTCGTGCAGCACGGCATCCGCCGCCTGATCGTATCGGGCATCCGCACCGAGCAGTGCTGCGAGACCACAACACGGCATGCGTCCGACCTCGGTTACGCGGTCGACTACGTGACCGACGCGACGCTGACATTTGCCATGACCGGCCGCGATGGCCGCGTATGGTCGCCAGCCGAGATCAAGGCGCGCACCGAACTCGTGCTCGACGGCCGCTTCGCGCGCATCGCGAGCGTAGACGAAGCGCTCTGCGGCCCGCTCGCGTCACGACGCGCGGCGTGAACGGGACGCGCACCATTCCGGTCGTCGTCGTACTGCCGCCGCGCACGCTGCTGCTCGACGTCGCCGGACCGATCGAGGTACTACGGCGTGCGAACCTGATCCAGGATCGCGTGCGCTTCGAGGTGCGCTTCGTCGGCGCGACGCGCACTCTGCGCAGTTCGATCGGCCTGTCGCTGTCCGGCATCGAGCCGTTGCCGCGCACGCTGCGGCCCGATGCGCTCGTCGTCGTCGCCGGTAACGTCGACACCTTCATCGATGGCGGCAGCGGCGATGCCGGCGACGGCGGTGGCGAGGCGAAGATCGTCGCCTGGCTGCGCGCGCGTATCCGCCGCGGTCATCGTCTCGTCACGATCTGTTCCGGCGCGACGCTCGCCGCGCGCGCGGGCCTGCTCGACGGTTACGCGTGCACGACGCATTATCTCGACTGCGCGCGCCTTGCCGCTGCCGCGCCGCTGGCCAAGGTGCTCGAAAACCGCCTCTACGTCGAGGACCGCGACCGCCTGAGCAGCGCCGGCATCACGGCCGGCATCGACCTGATGCTGCACGTCGTCGCGCAGACGATCGATCACGCCTGCGCGCTGGCAGTCGCGCGCTACCTGGTCGTCTATCTGCGCCGCAGCGGCAGCGATCCGCAACTGTCGCCCTGGCTCGAGGGACGCAATCACATCCACCCGGCCGTGCACCGCGTGCAGGACACGATTGCCGGTGATCCGGCGCAGCCATGGCCGGCGCGGCGTCTGGCACAGATCGCCGGCACCAGCCCGCGTCATCTGTCGCGGCTGTTCCACGAACACGTCGGCATGCACCTGGCCGACTACCGCAATCGCCTGCGCGCCGCGCTCGCGCGCGAGCTGATCGGCCAGACGCGGCTGGACATGGAACGCATTGCCGAGCGCTCCGGCTTCGCCTCCACGCGGCAGTTCCGCCGCGTCTGGCGCCAGCTTTACGACGGCTCGCCGAGCAAGGAGCGCACACGGCCGTCGCGGCGTGAAGATCACGTCAATTTCACACAGCCTGCATGAATCGCTGGTAGAACTGCGAACGGGATCACACCTCACCTGTCAATTGCCGTGGCGAGTGTGGGGCGGGAGGACATTACGCTTTTCGCCACGATGCTGCGCGCGACGACGCGGCATCGACCCACGAGCTGGAGACGATCATGTTGACCGAAACGACCAACCCCATTTACGAGTCACACTGGCTGCGGCATGCAGACCGCTATCTCGCGCTGGTGCGGGCCGCGCTGGAAAAGGATCCGGACGATCTCGAGTTGCTGGAGTTGCTGCAGGCGATGGAAGCTGCGGTCGCAGCCAGGCAGAATCGTCCGCTGCATTGATGGTCCGCCCGCACGACAGCTGCGCCGCGCGGGGAGCCGCAACGAACCCGCCGCGCGTGGCAGCCAGGACCGCCCCGCCCCTGGTTCACCGCGCGTTCGCGCAAATCGTGCCGCCCCGCGGAGCAATTCGCCGTGGCCTGCATGACCGGACAGGCCGGGGCGCAATCGCCTGACGAATCGAGCGCGCATGTGAAAACTGCCGGCAGTGGCCGGCAGTTCTCGATCCCGATTGCCCGACGACGCTGTCAGCGAACCGGGCGTCCGTTCGCACGGGACCTCACGCTTTTCAGTGTCCGCCGCCGTCCTTGTTGTCCTTGTTGTCCTTGTGGCCGCCGCCATTGTTGCCATGCGTGCCCTTGTCCGCGTGCGCTTCGGCGGCGCGGTTCTGGCCTGCGGCCGAATGCTGTTCGCCGCCGCTTCTTTGCGGTGCGCCCTGCATCACCGGGGCCGATTGACTGGTGCGGCCCTGCTGTTGTGGCGTGCGCGAGGGGGAAGTCACGTCGCGCCGCTGCGTCGTCACGTTGTGCGACGGCGCCGACTGCGTGTGCTGCTGCGTGTGATAACTCGGCTGGGTCGTCACGCCCCGCGTCCCGGTCGAATACGTGGGACGCGAATCGTGGCCCGAGTCATGATAGGTCGAGCCGCGCGAATACGAACCGCTCGAATGGCCGTAGGAGCCGCCCGAGTGGGAGCCGTACGAGCCGCCCGAGTGGAAGTAGCGCGGTTGCACGCGGCTGTAGCGATCGCGATTGCCGTACCAGGAGCGGCCACGGTAGTAATGATCCCAGTAGTCGCCGAACACGAAGCTTACGATCGGTATGCCGATGCGCACGCCGTAGTCGCGCACGAGGACGCGCCGGCCGCCGTATTCTTCCTGCAGGTAGGCGCCTGAAACCCAGCCGCGATCGTCACCGAGGCTGACGTCGCACCACGACCAGCCGTCGACACAGCCCTGGATGTATACCGGCGTGCCGGCACGAAGACCGATTACGGCCGGATAACCGGAGTCCGGTCCGGCGCGCAGGCTCACGTTCGCCGTGACATAGCCTTCGGCGGCAAACGCTGTCGTTGCTGCAGCAAGTGACGCGCCCGCAAGCGCTGCGGTAAGGAGAATGCGTTTCATGGTTTTACCCCATCGGTGTGTGTGGGACCATGTATACGCGTTTCAACCTGAATAAAGCGGTTGCCAGCTGAACGCTTTCCTACCGACGTGATCGCAAACGACGCAGGGCAGCTCGCGTCACGTCGAGCGGGCCAACCGGATGCTGGCGCGCGCATCGCAGGGCTGCACACCGGAGCCGCTGATGGATAGAGGGTTCCCCTCGCCCTTGCACTTGAGAGAGGGCATTTCAGCCGACCGACTTCGTGTCGCAGAGGCGCTAAACTGCAACGCGCAACGCTTCCGCCGGAAACATGTCCAGCATGAACATCGAGAAGATCACCGTACGCATCACCGAAAGCGGCAAGACCATGGACGTGGTCGTGCTGAACAAGCATGCGCACCGCATCGAGGTCGTGCTCGGTGAAGGCGTGCACAGCGTTCGCTGCGAGCTCAAGCCGACGCCGAACCGCACCGCGTTTTCCGGCAAGGCGCTGGGCCGCGAGATCGTCTACGAACGCTCACCCGAGCAGGTGCAGGCCGACCTGGATCGTCTCGATCCGGCGCTGAAGCGGTCGCGGCCGCGCTGACCACCGCGTAGCGCCTTTCGTAGGCTGGATCGAGCCAATGCGATAGCCGACGAAACGATGGGGTTCGCCACGCCTCATGACGAACCGCATGAGCAACCCGCCGAACCCGTCTGGTTGTCTCCAGCCGAGAAAATGATACTGCTCGCTATACCCCCAGCGGATTGGGCTTGTCGCCGTTGAGCTTCCAGGTCTTGATCGCGCGCGCCACGTCCTTGGCCGTCATCTTGCCTTCGGCGGCGAGTGCGGAGATTGCAGCCTGGGCGATGTACCAGCGATCGACCTCGAAGAAGCGGCGCAGGTTCTCGCGCGTGTCGCTGCGACCGAAACCATCGGTGCCGAGCACGGTATACTTTTTGCCATCGGGCATGAACGCGCGGATCTGGTCGGCGTACTCGCGCACATAGTCGGTCGCCGCGATCACCGGGCCCTGGCGATCGGCCAGGCACGCGGTGACATAGGCGGCGCGCGGCGTCTCTTCCGGATGCAGCCGGTTCCAGCGCTCGGCATCGAAACCATCCTTGCGCAGCTCGGAAAAGCTCGGGCAGCTCCAGATGTCGGCGCTGACGCCGAATTCCTTCTCGAGCAGTTCGGCCGCGGCGATCGCCTCGCGCAGGATCGTGCCGGAACCGAGCAGCTGCACGCGCGGCTCGTTCTTCTTCGGCTTGCCGGCGTCCCTGAACAGGTACATACCCTTGATGATCGCCGCCTCGGCACCCTTGGGCATCTCCGGGTGCGTGTAGTTCTCGTTCATCACGGTGACGTAGTAGTAGCAGTCTTCCTGCTCGTGCAGCATGCGCCGCACGCCGTCCTGCAGGATCACCGCCACTTCGTACGAAAACGTCGGATCGTAGGCGCGGCAGTTCGGAATCGCGCCGGCAAGCAGGTGCGAATGGCCGTCTTCGTGCTGCAGGCCTTCGCCGTTCAAGGTCGTGCGCCCGGCGGTGCCGCCGACGAGAAATCCGCGGCAACGCATGTCGCCGGCCGCCCAGCACAGGTCGCCGACGCGCTGGAAGCCGAACATCGAGTAGTAGATGTAGAACGGCAGCATCGGCACGTCGGAAACCGAATAGCTCGACGCCGCCGCCATCCATGCGCTCATCGCGCCGGGCTCGCTGATGCCTTCCTGCAGCACCTGGCCCTTGATGTCTTCGCGGTAGTACATCAGCTGGTCGGCATCCTGCGGCCGGTATTTCTGTCCTTCCGGCGCGTAGATGCCGATCTGGCGGAACATGCCTTCCATGCCGAACGTGCGCGCCTCGTCGGCGACGATCGGCACGATGCGCGGGCCGATCGCCTTGTCGCGCAGCAGCAGGTTGATGCCACGCACGAATGCCATCGTGGTCGAGATCTCGCGCTCGCCGGTGCTCTTGACGATCTGCTCGAACGCGGACAATTCCGGTGCCACGAACGTTGCGCTCTTGCGCCGGCGCTGCGGCAGGGAGCCGCCGAGCGCGGCGCGGCGCTCGAGCATGTACCTGACCTCGGGCGAATCCTTGCCGGGATTGTAATAAGGCACATCCCCCAGCTTGTCGTCGGCGATCGGGATGCGGAAGCGGTCGCGGAAGTGGCGCACCGCGTCGTTGTCGAGCTTCTTCTGCTGGTGCGTCGGGTTCTGCGATTCGCCGGCCGCACCCATGCCGTAACCCTTGACCGTCTTGGCCAGGATCACGGTCGGCATGCCGACCGTGTTGACCGCGGCGTGATAGGCCGCGTAGACCTTGTGCGGATCGTGCCCGCCGCGATTGAGGCGCCAGATGTCGTCGTCGGACAGGTTGCGCACCATCTCCAGCGTCTGCGGATACTTGCCGAAGAAATGCTCGCGCGTGTACGCGCCGCCGAACGCCTTGCAGGCCTGGTATTCGCCATCGACCGTTTCCATCATCAGCTTGCGCAACACGCCGTCGCGATCCTGCGCCAGCAGCGGATCCCAGTAGCTGCCCCAGACGACCTTGAGTGCATTCCAGCCGGCGCCGCGGAACACGCCTTCGAGTTCCTGGATGATCTTGCCGTTGCCACGCACCGGGCCGTCGAGGCGCTGCAGGTTGCAGTTGATGACGAAGATCAGGTTGTCGAGCTTTTCGCGCCCGGCCAGCGAGATCGCGCCGAGCGATTCGGGTTCGTCGGTCTCGCCGTCGCCGAGGAAGCACCAGACCTTGCGGTCGGATTTCGGGATCAGGCCGCGGTTTTCCAGGTATTTCCAGAAATGCGCCTGATAGATCGCCTGCAGCGGCCCCAGGCCCATCGACACGGTCGGCACCTGCCAGTAGTCCGGCATCAGCCACGGATGCGGATACGACGCCAGGCCGCGGCCGCGGCCGGCGACTTCCATGCGGAACAGGTCCATCTGGTCTTCGGCGATGCGGCCTTCGAGGAACGATCGCGCATACACGCCGGGGCTCGAATGGCCCTGGTGGAAGATCAGGTCGCCCGGATGGCCGTCGCCCGGAGCGCGCCAGAAATGGTTGAAGCCGACGTCATACAGCGTCGCCGATGACGCGAAGCTGGCGATGTGGCCGCCGAGTTCGCCTTCCTTGCGGTTCGCGCGCACGACCATCGCCATCGCGTTCCAGCGGATCAGGCAGCGGATGCGCCATTCCATCGCCGCGTCTCCCGGCATCTTGGCTTCCAGATGCGGCGGAATCGTGTTGACGTATTCGGTCGTCGGCGTGAACGGCAGGTGGCCGCCGGAGCGGCGCGTCGCATCGACCATGCGCTCGAGCAGGTAATGCGCGCGCTCCGGGCCGTCGGCGTTGATGACCGCGCCCAGCGCGTCGGTCCATTCGCGGGTCTCGGTCGGATCGAGATCCTGGTTGAGAATGTCGTTGAGCATGTTCATGGCGATCCCTTTCGCGGGCACCGCAGCGGGTGCCGCACTACGTTTCGTTGTGGTCGTGACAGTCTACCTGAGCAGGCGTAAAGGCGGGACGGCACGCTCGTGCCGGACTTGCATCCGGAAGCTGCACCGCACCATTGGCGATCTCGGTTTGACGGCCGCGGCGCCGCGCGAAGGGGCGCTCCGGGCAACCGGGCGGCGACAGCGGAACAACCCCGGCGCGGGGCTTCGTCAGGGTCTTTGGCTTCGCACCGCGCGCGAGATCATCCCGACTTCTCGGCCGGACACCGCTCCTGCATTTCCGGCATTTCCGCCATCCCTGGCAGTCGGGATTCGCGCGGGGCACGGGGCACTATGACTTTTCAGATTCGTGCGGGGCGCGGGACACTATGATTTTTCAGATTCGCGCGGGGCGCTATGATTTTTCAGATTCGCGCGGAGCGCGGGGCATTATGACTTTTCAGATTCGCGCGGGGCGCGAATCTGGGCCTCGACGCAGGCGATCGCGCTGATGTTGACGACGCGCCGCACGGTCGACGCCGGCGTCAGCACGTGCGCCGGCTTGGACACGCCCATCAGGATCGGCCCGATCGCGACACCGTCGGTCAACTGGCGCACCATGTTGTAGGCGATGTTGGCCGCGTCGAGATTCGGGAACACGAACACGTTCGCCTGGCCGCGCAGCAGCGAGTTCGGGAAGATGCGCGCGCGGATTTCCTCGTTGAGCGCGCTGTCGGCCTGCATTTCGCCGTCGATCTCGAGCTTGGGCTGCTGCGCGCGCACCAGTTCGAGCACGCGCCGCATCTTGCAGGCGCCCGGGTTTTCGTGGCTGCCGAAATTCGAGTGCGACAACAGCGCGACCTTCGGCGTGATGCCGAACAGCTTCAGGCGCAGCACCGCCTGGCAGGTCGCCTCGGCGATCTGCTCGGCGCTCGGGTCGTCCTGCACGTGCGTGTCGAGGAAGAAGAACGTGCCGCGATCGTTCTGCACCGCGGTCATCGCCGACGGCGCGGACACGCCGGCATCCAGTGCCAGCACTTCGAGGATGTGCCTGAGCTGGCGCTGATAGCGGCCGACGATGCCGCAGATCATTGCATCGGCTTCGCCGCGCTGGACCATCAGTGCCGCGATCAGGCTCGGCCGCGAGCGCACCAGCGCCTTGGCCAGCGCCGGCGTGATGCCGCGCCGCTCGTTCAGGCCCAGATATAGGCTCCAGTATTCGCTGTAGCGCGGATCGTCGTCGACATTGCACAGTTCGAAATGCTGGCCGGCGCGGATGCGCAGGTTCAGGCGCTGGATGCGCCGTTCGATCACGGCCGGGCGGCCGATCAGGATCGGACGCGCCATGTTCTCGTCGACCAGGTGCTGCACCGCGCGCAGGATCGTGTCTTCCTCGCCCTCGGCATAGACCACGCGCCGCGGGTCTGACTTGGCGCGGTCGAACACCGGCTTCATCAGCAATCCGGTGCGGAACACGAACTGGTTCAAGCGCTCGCAATAAGCCGGCATGTCGGTGATCGGCCGCGTCGCGACGCCCGAATCCATGGCCGCCTGCGCGACGGCCGGCGCAAGCGACACCAGCAGGCGTGGATCGAACGGCTGCGGGATCAGGTATTCCGGACCGAACTCGAGCTGCCTGTCGCCATAGGCCTTGGCCGCGATGTCGGACATCTCGCGCCGTGCCAGCGCCGCGATCGCGTGCACGCAGGCGACTTTCATCGCCTCGTTGATCGTCGTCGCGCCGACGTCGAGCGCGCCGCGGAAGATGTACGGAAAGCACAACGCGTTGTTGACCTGGTTCGGATAGTCGGAGCGGCCGGTCGCGATGATCGCGTCGGGCCGCACCTGCTTGGCCAGTTCGGGCAGGATTTCGGGAGTCGGGTTCGCCAGCGCCAGGATGATCGGCTGCGAACCCATGCGTTCGACCATGTCCTGCGTCAGCACGCCGCCGGCCGAAAGACCGAGGAAGATATCCGCGCCGGCGATCACGTCGCCGAGCGTGCGCGCCGGCGTGTCGCGTGCGTAGCAGCGCTTGGCGTCGTCCATGTCCTCGACCCGGCCCGTGTAGATCACGCCGTGCCGATCGCAGACCCAGATGTTCTCGCGCGCAAGGCCGAGGCTGACCAGCATGTCCATGCAGGCGATGCCGGCCGCGCCGGCGCCGGTCGACACGAGCTTGACCTTGGCGATGTCCTTGCCGACCACGGCAAGCGCGTTGAGCACCGCCGCGCCGACGATGATCGCGGTACCATGCTGGTCGTCGTGGAAAACCGGAATTTTTACCTTTTGCCGCAATTTGCGCTCGACTTCGAAGCACTCCGGCGCCTTGATGTCCTCGAGGTTGATGCCGCCGAACGTCGGCTCGAGCGCGGCGATGATGTCGACCAGCTTGTCCGGGTCGCGCTCGTCGACCTCCAGGTCGAACACGTCGACGCCGGCGAACTTCTGGAACAGGACGCCCTTGCCTTCCATCACGGGCTTGGCCGCGAGCGGGCCGATCGGCCCGAGTCCGAGCACGGCCGTGCCGTTGGTGATGACTGCAACCAGGTTGCCGCGCGCGGTGAGCGACGAGACTTCGAGCGGATCGGCCACGATCGCGTCGCAGGCGGCCGCGACACCGGGCGAATACGCCAGCGACAGATCGCGCGCGGTCACCAGCGCCTTGGTCGGAGCGATCTTGATCTTGCCCGGCGGGTGGCGCCGGTGATAGTCGAGGGCAGCCTGCTGGAGGTTTTTTTCTTCGGACATGACGACTCACGATTCGATCGGCGCATGCGGACGCGGGCGCTTGATGCAGCTTAGGTCCCCCTCCGGCAAGTCGCAAGCCACCGGACGCTTTCGTGTCTTTTTGTCATCATTCCGGCGACGGCGCGCGCCGGAAGCGCGCGCGAACGGCGAAGCCGGCCCGAAGGGCGAGCGCCAGGGATGGCATGAGTCAAGCCGGAATACGGCTCCTTACTTCTCGCTTGCGAAGTGCACAGCTTCGTCTCGCCTTCGGCGAGCCGGTTACTTTTGCCATTACTCCGGGCATCCTGCCCTTCACCGCTACGCGGCCAGCTTCGCTGTTCGCGCCGCTCCTGCGGCGCAGTGCGCATAAAGTAACCAAAACGCTGGGCACCGGACGCGGTGCCCCGCCGCGCGTCATGCGCGGCGGATGTACCTGTGCTTCTCGGCGATGGCGGGGTCGTCTGGCAGTACGTCCGTGTACTGTCAGCCGACGCGCGCACATCGCGTGCGCGCCCCTTACGGGCATTTCCGCCGTCCCCTGCGATGCTCGGCACCGCGAACGGCGCCGGGATCCATGAAGCCGTGCATCCCTGCACTACCTCGAGGTATTGGATAGGAGAGCGGCTGCTCTTGCTTCTGCGGCAGGATGCCGCCAAAACGGGGCCCCTGTGATGCGGCGAGCGCGCGCAGGAAAAGTCCGCAGGAGGCCGCGCACGACGCGCGGCCGTTCGCTGAATGTACAGGGACGTACATCCAGCGAACCCCGTAGCGCGCTCGCGCACTCGCAGGGCAGGATGCCCGGAGAGCGCATCACCGGGGTGTGTTTCTTTGGTTACCCTTCTTTGCACAATCACTGCGCCGCAGGAGCGGCGCGAACAGCGCAGCTGGCCGCGTAGCGGCGAAGGGCAGGATGCCCGGAGTCAAGAAAGTAACTCGCTCGACCGTAGGGCGAGTGAAAGCCTTGCTCTTACAAGAATAGGTCAAAGATCAAGATGGATTTCCGCTTGCGCGAAAATGACGGCAAAGAGAGAGAAGACAAACGGAAGAAGCGCGCCGTCAGACGCCCAAAACCAGATCCTCCGCCACGACATTGTCGAGCCGGATCCGGTTTGCAAACAGCGAGAATGCGAGCGTGCCGGCCATGCCGTTGGCCTGCTGTACCCACGGCGGCAGATACATCGGCGCGGCGATGTAGCCCGAGTCGAAATACGGCTCGAGCGCGAGCACGTCGTGCAGCGCCATCTTGCCGGCGAACAGGCTGCGGCACAGCTTGAGCTTCTGGTTCTTCAGCGCCCAGCGGAAGAACGTGTGCACCGACAGCAGGCCGTGCAGGTAGACCGTGTCCTTGGTGAACGCGGCGCCGCCGGTCAGCGGCGCACCGCGGAACACGCGCATCGCCGAGGTGAAGCTGTCGGTGTCGGTCTGGCCGGAATCGTTGAAGAAGCGGAACACCTCGATGAAATCGGCGCCGGCCAGGGCCATGTGGATCGCGACGATGCGCAGGCTGATGCGCTTCATGCGCCCGATGTCGATCGAACCGGACATCAGCTCGGCGAACGTCGCCAGGCCTTCCTGTGTCGCCGTGATGCGCGGCGAATTCAGCGCGAGCGACTTGAGGTTCGGCTGCTCGCGCCCGTTCAGCGCCGTCAGCGAATGCACGAACGCCTCGTGTTCGAGCAGCTGGTGCCTGTCGTACTCGGAAAAGCAGGTCGACGAGCGCAGGCGGATGCGCGTCGGACCGGCCGCGGCCTTCGCGATCAGGTCCGGATCGATCTCGACGGTGACCTTGTGCGCGGTGAAGAACGCGCTGATGTCGCGCTGCAGGTCCTCGCGCAGCACTTCGGCGGGAATGCAGAAGTCAGCATCCTTGCTGACGAGCTCGCGCGCCAGCTCGTCGGCCAGCTCGATGAAATGCCGCGCGGCGTCGAGGTTGCTGACGCTGCCGCCCGGCAGCAGGTCGCCCGGGCGGCCGAACAGGCGGATCGAATGCTCGCTGATCGCCGGCGTGCCGACCGCGTCGAGCAGCTCGGTCGCGGTACGCCACGACTGCGCCGTGCGGCGCAGGTAGTCGCCGACCGGGTGGCCGGCATCGGCGCCGAGGAAGACCTCCTCGAGCTCCTCGCGCGTGCGCGAGTAGTCGCTTCTAGCATATTCCACATTGGGCAATTGTGGACGGCCGCCGCGCCAGCCTTCGAGGAACGCACTCTGCACGCTGGCCGGCCAGCTCACCAGCGACAGCAGCTTGATGCCCTTGACCGCGGCGACGAGGCGCCGGTCCAGTTCGGCAAAGCGGTCGAGGCCGGCGGCGGCGTTCATCGACGCTCGAGCCGGTGCCGGGCGAAACGGTTGCGCCCGGGCCGGTGTCGCGGCGGCAGGAGCGCGATCATCGCGGCGGCGCGAATGGCGGCACGCCGACGGCGATGCGCAACGGATCGAGCAGCGCGCCGTACTTCGGCGCCTGCGCCGTATCGCGGCGCAGCGGTTCGCGCACCTGCGCCGAGCTGATCGTCTTGATGTTGCGCTGCGTTTCGTGGAAGCGCAGGCAGGCTTCCTCGAACTTAAGCCCGCAGAAAGCCAGCAGCTCGCGCGTCTTGCCTTCCTGGTCGGCCTGCAGGTCTTCATAGACCATGTCGTAGATCCGGCCCGGATACAGCCGGCTCCAGGCCCGGCACATGCGATCGAAATCGCACCAGTAGGTGCCCATGTCGGTCAAGTCGTAGCTGTAGCCGTGACCATCGCCGACGAACATCTGACGGAAGCAGGAAAAGCCGTTCTCGACCGGATCGCGCCGGCAGATGACGATGCGCGCCTCGGGCAGCATGGACAGGATCGCGCCGGCAAAGCGCCAGTTGCCCAGCGCCTTGTCGGCGAAGCGCGGTTTGTCGCCACGCCATTTTTGCGCACGCCGCAGGTATTCCTGGCCGAGCCGGTCCCAATCTTCGGGCGTCGCATCGCGCGCCCAGCCGAACAGCGGAACGTCGCGCCGCTGGTTCTCCTCTTCGAGCACCTCCTGCAGGTCCAGCCGCTCGCCGGCGCCGGAAACCTGCGAGTGCGTGGCGAGAATCTGCTCGGTCAGGGTCGATCCGGAGCGCGGCAGGCTCGCCACGAAGATCACGTCGCCGCCCTGGCGCGACGTCGCGCCGCGCGGCGGCGGCGTGAACGCCGCGATCGTCGCGTCGCAGCGCTCGCTGAAGCCGCGCGCGTCCCAGGCCACGTTTTCACGCACGCTGGCATTGGCCTGGACCAGTGCGGCGAATGCTTCGGGATAGCGCGCGTGGTCGTCGAATGCCTTGGCGATCGAAAACAGCAACGCGGTGCGTTCGCGGCATTTGTCCGGATACCGTTCGAGGGCGCGCTGCATCGAGGCCAGGTCGTCGGCGCTGAACTTGAGGCTCTTGAGGTTGGCCAGGCCAAACCAGGCCCATGGCAGGCGCGGGTTGCGCGCCAGCATCTTGCGGTATTCGCTCGTGACGAGGTCGATGCGGCCCTGCTCGCGGATCATGTCGGCGCGCATGACATACGCCGGCTCGTGATTCGGAATCAGCTCGATGATCCGGTCGACTGCCGCCAGACCGTCGTCGACGCGCTCGAGCATGAACAGCGCAACGGCGAGGTTGTACCAGGCCGGCGCCAGTTTCGGCGCCAGCTCGACGGCACGGGCAAACGCCGCCCGCGCCCCGTCGAGGTCGCCGTCCATGCGCAGGGCGGCGCCGAGGCTGTTCTGGATCAGCGCGTTGTCCGGCTCTTCGCGGGCCAGGTCGCGCAGCAGTTGCAGCGCTTCTTCGTCGCGGTCGCAACCGCGCAACGCGGCGGCCAGCAGGCGCCGGGTCTCGACGTGGCCCGGACGGTCGCGCAACAGCGCCTGCGCATGCTCGACCGCGGGCTCGAACTGCTTCG
>DATNFS010000080.1:0-7145 GCA_035606275.1 Rudaea sp. | reverse complement strand
GCCAGCCGGCTTGAACGTCCGCGGTTATGCTGGCCGTCAGGTTGCTGAATGTAAGGTGATATGCCGAAGCGGCGGGGCGATGGCGGCCGCGCCCGGATGCCGGAGGGATGGCGCATGGGCTCTGCACGGACACTCCACGTTGTCGCGCTTGCGCTGTTCATGGCGGTGTCGACTGCGCGCGCCGACGTGCCGGAAGCGCTTGACCGCGTCAATCTGGCGGTCGGCGGCTTCTATCCGGTCGTCGATGCAAAAGTGTCGGCCAGCGGACCACAAGTGGCCGGCAGCGACGTCGACTTCCAGCACGACCTCGGACTCGACAAGCACCGCACGCTGGCCAACGTGCGCCTCGAATTGCTCGTGTTCGACAGCCAGGGTTTCAGCATCGGTGGCTATCAATATTCAAAGAGCGCGGGTGCGACGCTGGCGCGCGACATTGCGTTCGGCGGCAACGACTACGACATCAACGCATTCGTCCAGGCCAGCCTGCGCCTGTACACCTACAACGCGGCGTGGCACTGGTGGTTCGCGCCGGATGTGCACGACGTGTTCGGCATCGGGTTCGGCGCCACCTACTACGATCTGAAAGGCACGATCGACGGCAGCCTGACGGTCAACGGCAATTCGGGCTCGGCCAGGGCCGAAGCCGAGGGTAGTGCGGTGGCACCGCTGCTGACCTTGGGCTGGCGCCACGCGTTTTCCGAAAACTTTCGCGGCTATGTCGATTTCGCCGGCGTGCGCAAGCCGTCCGGCACGCTCACCGGCCACCTGCTGAACGCGACGGTCGGAATGGAGTATTACATCCTGCGGAACCTCGGCCTGGCGCTCGAATACAGCAGCAACGACCTGGACCTCAAGGCGAACAAGGACAGCTGGCAGGGTCGCGCGAGCATTCACTTCCATGGTCCGGCCGCGTTCGTGCGCCTGCGCTTTTGAGAAGTCGGCAACGTGAGCACTGGCAAGGCGGCATGTTTGTTCGGAAAGGCAATGCCATCGCATTTGCACGCTCCTCACCCCGGCCCTCTCCGCGCAAGCGGGGCGACGGAGCACGGCCCGGTTGAGCGCATATTCGATTGCGTTGGACTTCTTCGGAGAAGTCGTTCGTGGGCCGGTCTTTTTCCGTCGCGTCTGCGTCACCGCACAGGACATGCATCGATGGCGGTGCTGGCCCTGGGCGCGTGCGCGGCGGCAGTCGCGGCCGACCCTGCGCTGTTCGATCGCGTGCAAACCGACGTCTATGCCGACATGCAGCGCGAAGCCACGCTCGCCTATGATCGCAAGGACTATGGCCGCGCTTTCGCATTGAACCACCGCATCGCCTGCGCCGGCGACAAGACCAGCCAGGCCATCGTCGGGCGCATGTATCTGCTCGGACAGGGCACGGCGCGCGACGAGATCAACGGTTACGCCTGGATTCGCTTCGCCGCCGATTTCGGTTTTCGCGACTTCACTGCGCTGGCCGCCAGGCTCGAAGCGGCATTGACCGCCGGGCAGCGCGCGCAGGCCGACGCGCGCGTCGCCGTGTTGCGCGCGGACTATGGACCGGCCGTGACGAACACGAGCTGCCACGGCGAGGCGCGCCATGGTGCATTGCTGATCGATTCGGTGATCTGCATGCCGGAAAACAGCGGGAGTTACTATCTGCTGCGCCGCTGTGTCGACTGAGCCGAGCCGATCGCCTCAGGCTGCCGCGCTGCGGCCGATTCGCCGCCAGGCTGCGAAAAACAGCGCCGCGAAGACCAGGTCGGCGACGCCGAATGCCAGATCCTGGCCATGCATGCGGCCTTGCCAATACAGCACGACGACCGCCCCGCCGTAACCGATCTTCTCGAGGATCGACGGAATCATGATCGGCCGGAAGCGGACCGGATCGTGGGCGATGATGAAAAACGCGATCTGCCATGCGAGCGCGACGCCGGCAAAGCCGTAGTAGAACGCCGGATGCGTGATCGGCGGCGGGTCCTGCCGGCCGATCAGGTCGAAGATGAAATACAGCGGCGCCAGCAGCAGCAAGCCCCATACGCCGGCGATGCGAAACACGATCCGCGCAAACGTCATGATCTCTACCTCGAGATGGCGGTGCCCTGGGATTCGTCGATGTGCGGCAGGTGCGTGAACAACACGACGATATAGAGGCAGATCAGCGCCGCCATCACGATCGCGAGCGCCTTGTGGAACCATTCGCGCCTTGTCACCGCGCCGATCGCGGCGAGTGCGATCCAGATGAGGTGAAAAGACAGGTCGAGCGGATCCTTCAGGTGGCCGCCAATCGCCAGATCCTTGCCCAGGCTTGCCAGCAGCACGAGGATCGACAAGCCGAAGAAACTGCGCACATGACGCCAGTAATGCTCGCGCAGATCCACGCGTTCCGGGCCGAGGAAGTCGGGGAACACGATGGCCGCCAGCATGTACTGCAGGATCGTCTGCAGCAGCACGACCGCGAATCCGGCGAAGGTCCAGTTCCGGGTATCGCGCAAGCCGAACATCGCCCACCAGCTTTGCACGTTGATCACCAGCAGCGACATCGACCACAACAGCGTCGGCCAGTACATGCGCACGCGGACGGGCGAAAGGACCATGCCGCGATAGCCCTTGAGGATTTGCGTCACTGCCAGGCCCACGATGACCGACAGCAGCACCGACAAGTAGCTGAACTGGTCCGTCATCGCTGCGCCTAGCGGGCCACGCCGGCCGAGCGGAGCCAGTCAATCAGGCTTCTTGCCTGGGGAGAATCGTTGACGATGCGCCGGTCGGCCACGCCGCCGTCGCTGCCCAGTTCGACGTCCCGGTAATGCCGGGTCGCGGCGTCGAAAACATAGGCGTGGCACGTGCTGGTGCCTGCATCGCGCACGCCGGTGTCGGTCGACGTGACCGTTCCGGCGTCCGCCTTTTCGACCTGCGCCACGTGTTCGGCGATTTCGCTGTCTTCGATGCGGCTGCTGCGCGTGCCGCCTGCATATTTTGCAACAAGGTCCGCCGCCGGGTAGTTGTTGCGATCGTGGTCGCGTTGCGGCTCCGGCAGCGTCTTGCCGCGCGTGCCGTAACTCCAGACCCAGCCGTTGCGGTCGACGACCTTGCCCGAATAGCTCAGGCCCCAGGCCGAGTTCGCGCGATAGCAGTCGAACACCGGATCGATCGATGCCGCGGAAATCGCCTGATCGCCTGCCGCTGCCGTCGCCCCGTCCGCGGCCGCGGTTGAAAGCGCAGAGACGCCAAAGACGAGCGCGAGCAGCACTGCCGCGCTGGTCGCGTCGATCGGCAACGAACGTGATTCTGCCATGGGTCAGCCCTTGTACTCGATGAGGTCCCAGCGGTTGCCGTAGCGGTCCTCGAACACGGCGACCGTGCCATAGTCTTCATGGCGCGGCTCCTCGATGAAACGCACGCCGCGGCCGGTCAGGGTTCGATGATCGCGCGCGAAGTCGTCGGTGTGCAGGAACAGGAACACCCGCCCGCCGGTCTGGTTGCCGACGCGGCTTTGCTGCTCGGCGTTCGCCGCCCTGGCCAGCAGCAGCGACGAGCCACGATTGCCCGGCGGCGCAACCAGTACCCAGCGCTTGCCGGGTCCGCGCGGGCTGTCTTCGAGCAAGGCGAAGCCCATGACGCGCGTGTAGTAGTCGATCGCTTCGTCATAGTCGCGCACGACCAGTGCGATGTGGGCGAGCGTCTGTGCCATGGAATCAGTGTCCGCGATTCGACGTTGTCGGCGCGATGTCTTCGAAACGTGCGTTCTGCAGCGCGTAGGATTTCCAGTCGCGATAGTCGAAATGCCACCACTCGGACTCGTACACGCTGAAGCCCTCGGCTTCCATGTGCCGGCGCAGCAGTTCGCGCAGGCGGCGCGGTTGCTCGGGGCCGCCCGCGTAGTTCGGGTAGGCGCGTGGCGACATTTCGTCGTACAGGCTGGGCATCTCGACCGCCTTGCCATCCGACAGGGTGTACAGCGTCAGGTCGACCGCGCAGCCGCGATTGTGGCGCGAGCCGGCAGCCGGGTCGGCGACGAACTCGTGCTTGTCCGGCGGCGTGGCGTCCCAGAATATTTTCGTCACGTACCACGGACGGTAGGCGTCGTGCACCAGCAATCCGTAGCCTTCCTTCGCAAGGGCATGTTGCACGCGCACGAGCGCCTCGGCAGCCGGACGCTGCAGGAATGCACGCGCCTGGCTGTACAGCGGCGTGCCCAGGAAATTGCGCCTCGTGGCATAGCGGATGTCGAGCCTGATCGTCGGGTCGAGCGACGTCAGCTCGACCAGATCTGACTGGCGGAACTCGCCGGTTTCCGCTGGCGGAGTCGCCGCCAGGGCAATCGGCAGCAGCTCGGCTACCGGGCGTGCCGGCTCGATGTGGAAAAATGGCGGTGCGTCTGCGCCGACGCGTCGCGGTGCAGCCAGCGCGAGCGCCAGCGCCAGCGCGCCGGACAGCCAGTACCCGCGACGCCAGACGGCCGTCACCGGCGAACTCCGTCGTCCCGCGCCAGCGCCGCCGGGTCGCCCGGTGGAAGTACCTCGTTGAAGTGCGGCGCACTCTTCCATTTCGGAACGGGCGGCGCATGGCCGCGGCAGGGGGAATAGACGGATTGTTCCACCACGTGCATCCTGTGGATGTAGCGCGGGCAGTTCGGAAAAATCGCCTCGGGCCGGACGCGCACGATCACCTGTGCGCCTTCGAAGTCGGCGAGCAGCGGATCGTCGGTACTGACCGTGGCGCGGCCGTTGACGCGCAGTCGTTTAGGGTTCTCGAAATCGATGAAGAGCAGGCCGACGCCCGGGTTGACCAGGATATTGCCGAGGCTCTTGAACATGCCGTTGCCGTCGTAGCTCGGAAATACCAGCGTGACCGGATCGACGACGCGCACGAATCCCGGCACGCCACCCTTGTACGAGCAATCCGGGCGGCCCTCGGCATCGGCGGTGGCGAGGAAGAAGAGCGGACTGCTGTCGATGAAGGTGCGATCCTCGTCGGTGAAGGTCTCATGCACGATGTGTTCGACCATGCGATCGGCGAGCCGTCGCGCCTGAAAGCGGTCCTGCAGCTGCCGGCTTCCTTCGTGGTACATGGCAATGGCGTGCACGCGGATCTCCGCGGAACGGGGTTCGACGGCAGTGTAGTCGGCGCGTCCGCCGCTGCCAATGCATGGCGCCCGGGATGCCTATAATCGGTGCGCACGAAATGGACGAAGGTCGCCAGATGAGACGAACGGCGGGCATGGGGATCGGACGAGGCAGCAGCCGCATGCAAGCTTGCGATCGACGCAAGCTCCCGGGCAGGCTCCCGGCATACGGCATGGCGATTGTCGCGGCAATGATTCTGGCAGCGTGTGCCAGCGCGCCGTCACAACGCGTGGACGATCGATTGGCGCGCACGGCTCTGCTGGCGCTGCTGCAAACCTTGAACGCGGACCTGCTCAGCCACGACAGCGCGACCCTGACGCTGGAACGCTGGTGCGCCGACCATCATCTCGCGCCGACGCCGCGCGTGGTCGTGCAGCGCGTGCATGACGCGGGAAAGGCCATTCCGCCCGACCTGCAGGCCAGGCTCGCGGTCGACGCGGGCACGCTGCGCTATCGCCACGTGCGCCTGGTGTGCGGCAGCCACGTGCTGTCCGAGGCAGACAATTGGTACGTGCCGGCGGCGCTGACCGCACCGATGAACGAGCAGCTGGACACGACCGACGAGCCGTTCGGAAAAGTCGTCAGGCCGCTCGGCTTCCAGCGCCGCACGCTGTCGGCGGAGCTGCTGTGGTCGCCGCTGCCGGCTGGTTGGGAGATGCCGGACAGTTCCGCGCCGCCGGCCACATCGCCGCTGCGAATTCCAGCCGCGGTGCTGCGCCACCGTGCAATCCTGTACAGCGCTGCCGGGGTTCCGTTCAGTGCGGTTGTGGAAACGTATACGAATCAGCTGTTCGGGTTCGACGGCTGGGCGGCGCATATCGGCGACTAGGGACCTCGCCTCAGGTGGATGGCATCTGCTGGAGGCTTGGCAGAACGCGCGCGTTCACTCCCTCCCCGCCTGCGCGGAGAGGGCCGGGTGAGGGGCGTGATTTCACGATGTAGTTCGGGCAGCGCTGTGCCTCCTGCACCCAAGCTGCGCCTGCGTGCCGGGAGGCTGGCCCCTCACGCAACCCTCTCGCGATCATTCCACCGGGAAGAGGGGAGGAGACTCCGGCCAGATGTTTTTCATCGGAGACAAGCCACTGGCGGCCCGGCCGGCGTGCAAATGCGTCACTGCCTATGGACGTGCGCCCGTGCCGTGGGAGAGGGTGAGAGCCGTCAGGGTTTCGGCGCGGCCTGAAGCTGCTCCAGGATTGCCAATGCCTTCTCCATGATCGCGCGTTGCTCGCGATCGAGCCCGGCGAGCGTCTGCGCCAGCACCAGCACGCGGCGTTCGCGGCCCTGATGCAGCAGGCGCACGCCCGCCGCCGTCGCGGCGATGCGAAACCGGCGCCGATCGACCGTGTCCTGCTCGCGCTTGATCAGCCTTGCCTGCTCCAGCGCGTCGATCATGCGTGTCATCGTCGGCGGCTGTACCTGCTCGATGCCGGCCAGTTCGGACAGCGTCTTCGGACCGCCGAACACCAGTACCGACAAGGCCGATGCCTGGCCGGGCGGCAGGCCCATGGCGGCATCGTCGCGCCGTGCGCGGCGCAGCACGCCGATTGCGATTGCATGCAGGCGCCGGGCGAGGCTGGCCACGTTGGCGGGATCTTGACGACGGTTCGACATTTTGTTAGCGTAGACTAAATATTAGCTCACACTAATTGTATCGGATTTTCGCGGTCCTTGAGAAGGAGGTTGCCATGAACGAGATCCGGGGCGTTGCGCAAATCGCGCTGAGCGTGCGCGACATCGGTGCCGCGACGGCGTTCTATCGCGATTCGCTCGGCCTGAAGCACCTGTTCGACGCACCCGGCATGAGCTTCTTCGACGTCGGCGGCGTGCGCCTGATGCTGAGCGCGCAGGGCGGCGAGCCGGGCGGCAAAGGCACGCTGATCTATCTCGAGGTTGCCGACCTTGCGGCGGCACATGCGGCGCTCGCCGCGCGCAATGTTCATTTTGAACAGGCGCCGCATGTCGTCGGGCGCACGCCGACCGCCGAAGTCTGGCTGGCGTTCTGCAACGATCCGGACGGCAATCTGATCGGCTTGATGA
>DATNFS010000079.1:0-20974 GCA_035606275.1 Rudaea sp. | reverse complement strand
GCCGGCCTCAGCCCGCCTGTGGCGCGTGCGGCCAGCAGTAGATCGTCAGGCGTGCGCCATGCGGTTCGTTGCTGCTGATCTCGAGCCGGAAGTCGTGCAGGCGAATGATCGCCGCGACGATCGACAGGCCGAGCCCGAAGCCCGGCGCATCACGCCCGGATTCGCTGCGGTGGAACCGCTGCAGCACGGCGCCACGCTCTTCGGGTGGAATGCCGGGTCCGTTGTCGAGCACGTCGATGCGCGGCCCGCTGGCTGTCCCTGTCGCGCGCAACTGCACCGTTCCATCGGCTGGCGTGAACTTGATCGCATTGGCGACAAGGTTGCTCAGCGCCTCGATCAGCAGGTGCGCGTCGGCGCTGACCGGTTGTGGATGGTCGATGGCGAGTGTCAGCGCGACGCCCTTGTCCTCGGCCACCGGTGCGTACAACTCGTGCACACGGCGCAGCGTGTCGCCAAGATCGACCTCGGCAAAGCCGGCGCGTCGGCGCAGGTCTTCGAGTTCCGAAATGCGCAGCAGCGCGCGAAAGCGGTCGAGCAGGGCGTCGGTATCGACGATGCAACGCTCGAGAGTTTCCGCACGCGGGTCGCCCGGATCGCTTTCGGTCTGCAGGCGATACAGCTGCGCCCGCAGCCGCGTCAGCGGCGTGCGCAAGTCATGCGCGATGCTGTCGGAGACTCCCTTCACCTCGCCGAGCAGTCGCTCGATGCGATCGAGCATGCGGTTGACGATCGTCGCCAGCATGTCGACTTCGTCGCGGCGCCCGGACAGCGGCAGGCGCGCGCCGAGGTCGCCGCGCATGATCGGCTGGATTGCGGTTTCGATGTTGCGCACGCGCTGGAACGGTCCGCGGCTCAGCAGGAATCCGCCGAGCAGCCCCGGTATCAACAGCAACGACAGGGCCCAGCCCAGCGCGCTGCGCGTCATCGCGCCGATACGGTCGGCAACGCTCGTGTAGCGCGCCAGCACCAGCAGGTCGCCGGAGTCCAGGCGCATCGCGACGCCGAGCGCACGTGCGTTGCGTTCACCGCTGGTCGTCTGCAGGCCATGCGGCAGTTCGCGGATCTGTCCGTCCGCCGGCACGCCATCCGGCGCGCGATCGATGTTTCCGGAAAGATAGGCGCCGCTCGCGTCGAACAGGCCGAAGTACATCACGCCGCGCAGGTCGAGCTGGTTGGTTGCCGCCATCATCGTCGGCAGGTGCTCGCGGTCGACGCTGGCAAGATAGTGCACGCGCTGCTCGAGTATCTCGCCGACGACGCGGTCGAGGAAGCGCGTCGTCTGCCAGCTGATCGCGGCGACCAGGACGATGCTCCAGACGAGGAAGAACGCGCCGTAAATCGCGATCAGGCGCACCGTGCTCGAACGCCAGCGTTCGCTCAGGCGGTCGCGGCGTTCGCTTTCGGCGGGGTCATTCATCGACATGCCGGATCGTGTAGCCGCAGCCGCGTACGGTGTGGATCAGCGGTCGTGCGCCGTTCGTGTCGACCTTGCGGCGCAGGCGGCCGATGTGCACGTCGATGACGTTCGTGCCCGGGTCGAAGTGATAGCCCCACACCGTTTCGAAGATCATCGTGCGGGTCAGCACCTGGCCGGCATTGCGCATCAGGTATTCGAGCAGGCGGAATTCGATCGGCAGCAGCTCGAGCGTCGCGGCATTGCGCTGGGCGGTGCGAGCGATCAGGTCGAGTTGCAGGTCGCCGACACGCAGCAGCGTGTCCGGCCCATGCGCGCGCCGGTGGCGAAGCATGACTTCGATGCGCGCGGACATCTCCTCGGGCGCGAACGGCTTGGTCAGATAGTCGTCGCCGCCGGCGCGCAGGCCGCGCACGCGCGCGTCGACATCGCTCAGCGCGCTGATCATCAGTACCGGCGTGTCGACGCCGGCGCGGCGCAGTTCGGTGACGACCGCGAGCCCGTCGAGGCCGGGCAGCATGCGATCGAGCGTGATCGCGTCGTACTTGCCCACCAGTGCACGATCGAGGCCCTCGCGCCCGTTGTCGACGCAATCGACCTCGTTGCCGCTGGCCTGCAGCTCGGCGACGATCTCGCGCGCGGTGACCGCATCGTCTTCGATGGTCAGGATTCTTGCCATGGCGGGAATCTTAGCGCAGGCAAACGCGCGCGGGATCGTTGTTCACGCGGCCCGCCCCTGGCGCCCGCGAGCGGCAATCCGCTGCGAACCGGAGCGCCCGCACGCAGCCGGGTCTGCATTTCGCGAGGCAGACCCCTCGACCGGCACCCATGCCATTCGGGCCATGTCACGCGGCCGGCCGCTCGCCTAGTATCGCCCGGTCCAGCAATCGAGGGAGCCGCCGCGATGTCGAACCAGAACGCCTTCACGCCGCCCGCTGCCCGGCGCTTGCGGTCCGCGACGCCTGATCGATCGCGCCTGCTGCGCTATCGTTCGCTTGCCGCCGCACTTTTCCTCACCACGGCGACCGCCTACGCGCAGCACGGCATCGACGCGGCCGACATCAACCGCCAGGGCGCGGCCTGCACCGACTTCTTCGACTACGCCAACGGTGCCTGGCGCGCGAGCCACCCGATTCCGGACTACATGGATCGCTGGAGCAGGCGCTGGGAGTCCGGCGAAATCAACAAGGAGCATGTGCGCGACATCCTGACCGAGCTGTCCGCCAGGTCCGACAGAAAGGCCGGGACTCCCGAGCAGCTCTCGGGCGATTTCTACGCCGCCTGCATGGACGAAACACAGATCGATGCGCTGGGCATCAAGCCGGTGCAGCCGTATCTCGACGAGGTGCGCGCGATCAGGACCAGGGCCGACGTCGAACGCGTGATCGGCCGGCTCCACGATATCGGCGTCGGCGTGCCGTTCGGCCTGTTCGGCCAGCAGGACCTGCACGATCCGACGCAAATGGTCGCCAACATCGCCGCCGGCGGCCTTGGCATGCCGGACCGCGACTACTACCTCAAACCCGAGCAGCGCTTCGTCGACGCGCGCGCGCGGTACCACGAGCACGTAGCGAAGATGTTCGAACTGGCCGGGGCGAAAGCCGCAATCGCGAAGCAGAATGCCGAAGCGGTGTTCGCGTTCGAAAAGCGTCTGGCCGAAGCCTCGCTCGACAACGTTTCCCTGCGTGATCCGAAGCAGCAGGACCACAAGATGGCGTTCGCCGACCTGGGCAAGGCTGCGCCCGATTTCAACTGGGCCGCCTATTTCGACGCGGCGAAGATTCCGCAAGGCGATCTCAACGTGACCGAGCCGAAATTCCTCGCCGAGGTCGACAGGGAACTGAAATCGACGCCGGTGGCTCAATGGAAGGTGTATCTCGAGTGGCAGGTGCTGCATGCGGCGGCCAACTCGCTGTCCACGCCGTTCGTCGACGAGGCCTTCGCGTTCAACAAGACCCTGACCGGCGCGAAGGAGCAGAAGCCGCGCTGGAAGCGCTGTGCCGAGGCAGCCGACAGGCAGCTGGGCGAGGCGCTCGGCCGCGAGTACGTGAAGAAGTATTTCCCGCCGGAAGCCAAGGCGCGCATGCAGGACATGGTCAGGAATATCCTGCTGGCGATGGGCGACACGATCAAGGGCCTGGACTGGATGACGCAGGACACGAAGAAGAAGGCCCTCGAGAAGCTTGCCACGTTCAACCCCAAGATCGGCTATCCGGAGAAGTGGAAGGATTACGCCGGCGTGACGATTTCGCGCACGTCGTACTGGGATGATGTCGTCTCGGCGTCGAAGTGGAACGTCGCCGACAATCGAAGCCAGATCGGCAAGCCGGTCGATCGCGGCCGCTGGGGCATGACGCCGCCGACCTCGAACGCGTACTACAACCCGCTGCTCAACGAGATCGTATTCCCGGCCGGCATCCTGTAGCCGCCGGGGTTCGACATGGCGGCGACCGATGCCGTCAACTACGGCGCGATCGGCGTGGTCATCGGCCATGAGATCAGTCACGGCTTCGACGACCAGGGCGCGCAGTTCGACGCACAGGGCAGGCTCAGCAACTGGTGGACGCCGTCCGACGAGGAGAAATTCAAGGCGCGGGGCCAGTGCGTGGTCGACCAGTTCGAGGGCTATTTCATCGAGCCCGGCATCCATCACAACGGCAAGCTCGTGCTGGGCGAGTCGATTGGCGACCTCGCCGGTGCGAAGCTCGCCTATCTCGCCTACCGCAAGTCGCGCGAAGGCAAGCCGGCGGAGCCGACCGTCGACGGCTTCACGCCCGAGCAGCAGTTCTTCATTGCCTGGGGCCAGTGGCGTGGCGATGAGACTCGTCCCGAGGCCCAACGCACACAGGTGCAGGGCGACCCGCACCCGATCGCCAAGTACCGCGTGAATGGTCCGCTGTCGAATCTGCCGGCATTCCAGCAGGCTTTTGCCTGCAAGGCCGACGCGCCGATGGTGCGCCAGGGCAAGGATCACTGCGAAGTCTGGTGACTCCCGGCACGCGGGCAAGGCAGCTGCCTGGCGGCGGCGTGCGCGCGAGCCGGCACGGCCGCGGGGTGTGCGAGTAGTAGCCGGCACGAGTTTCGCGATTGATCGCGGTACGATTTGTATAGCTATTCCGCGGCTTGAGGTCCACGATGGCGTGTTGCCCATCGAGGAGCGCTGCCGTGAGTCGCGACGTCATCAAGAGCCAGTGGGCCCGCTTGTCCGGCAAGTTGCGCGCGAAATGGAACAAGCTCACGTACGAGGACGTCATCCACACCGAGGGTGATCGCGCCTACCTGATCGGACGTCTGCGCGAACGCTACGGTTTCGACGCCGCCACGGCGGCCACCAAGGTTACGCAATTCGAGCGCCTGCTGTCCTGAGCTGCGGGTACATGCCGTCGATCGGCATGGTGATTCCGGCGCCGCCTGTCAGTGGAAATCGCGCGAGGCGAACGCAAATTCCGGCAGCAGCGCGCTGTAATCGTGCAGGCGATCGGCGATCAGGTGATAGACGCCGTCGTGCGCTTCGAATTTTCCATCGACAGCCATGACCGCCGATTCGACCAGCACGCGGTGCTGGCGTTCGGCCAGCGCGCGCCAGACGACGACGTTGACATGGCCGGTTTCGTCCTCGAGCGTGACGAACGTGACACCCTTGGCCGTGCCGGGATGCTGCCGCACCGTGACCAGACCGGCGCAGCGCAGGCGCCGGCCATGGTTGGCGGCATCGATCATCGAACGCGCGGTCACGACGCGTCGACGCACCAGCGCCGGCCGGATCAACGCCAGCGGATGCAGGGTCAGCGACAGGCCGAGCGTCGCGTAGTCGGTCAGCACGTCTTCACGCAACGACGGCGGGCGCAGCGCGACATCGGCTTCGCGCGGCGCGGCGCCAGCCAGCACCGGCAACGGCTGCTCCGCACCCGCGCTGTCCCAGCGCGCGCGATGGCGATGGCCGCTCAAAGCGCCCAAGGCGCCGGCATTGGCCAGAACGGCGCGTTCGCCGGCATTGATGCGGGCACGCTCGACCAGGTCGGCGACATCGCGGAACGGCGCCGTATTTCTTGCCGCGACGATGCGCCGGGCGAGCGCTTCGGAGATTCCCTTTATCTGACGCAAGCCCAGGCGCAGCGCAAGGCAAGGCCGAGGCTCGAGGGCCGCGTACAGCGCACCTGTCTTCCCCTCTCCCGGGAACTGCATCGTTGGGGGAGAGGGCAGGAGTGAGGGGACGGGGGGTAACGCGCCCTCGCAATGCGAAGTAAGGCATGGCGAGCGCTGCTCGACGGTGAAGCATCTTTCCCGCTGCGCGGGCGAGGGACAGTGGTCGGCAGCCTGCGGCTGGCGGATTTCCCTCACCCCACGATCGCTCCGCGATGGCCCCCCCCTCTCTCGCTGCGCGGCCGAGGGGCAGCGGCCGGCAGCCTGCGGCGGCCGGACTTCCTCGAGGGCACAGTCCCAATCGCTGACCGTCACGTCGACCGGCAGCACGCGCACGCCGTGCCGCTGCGTGTCCTGGATCAGCTGCGATGGCTGGTAGAAACCCATCGGCTGCGAGTTGAGCAATGCGCAGGTGAACGCGGCCGGGTGATGGCACTTGAGCCAGCACGAGGCCCAGGCGAGCCGGGCGAAGCTGGCCGCATGCGACTCGGGAAAGCCGTAGTCGCCGAACCCCTTGATCTGCTCGAAGATGCGCTCGAAGTATTCGTCGCTGTAGCCGCGCTCGCGCATGCCGTCGAGGATGCGGTCGTGGAATTTCTCGAGGCCGCCGCGACGTTTCCATGCCGCCATCGCACGGCGCAGCTGATCGGCTTCGCCGGGCGTGAAGCCGGCGATGACCTGGATCAGCTTCATGACCTGTTCCTGGAAGATCGGCACGCCGAGCGTGCGTTCCAGCACTTCTTTGACCTGCGAGGATTGCGCGCCCGCTTCACGCTCGAATTTCGATTGCGGGTAATCGGCCGGCTCGATATTTTTGCGTCGGCGCAGGTAGGGATGCACCATGTTGCCCTGGATCGGTCCGGGCCGGACGATCGCGACTTCGATGACCAGATCGTAGAAGCAGCGCGGTTGCAGGCGCGGCAGCATCGACATCTGTGCAAGCGATTCGATCTGGAATACGCCGATCGTATCGGCCTTGCAGATCATGTCGTAAACCCCGCGCGCGCTGGCATCATCGTCGCTCGGGATATCGTGCAGCGTCGGCCTTGCGCCCCGGTACGGCGTTTCCCACAGGCCATGCGCATGCAGCAGGTCGATGCACTTGCGCAGGCACGTCAGCATGCCGAGCGCGAGGCAGTCGACCTTGAGCAGTTTCATGGTTTCCAGATCGTCCTTGTCCCACTGGATGATCGTGCGGTCCGGCATCGCGGCGTTCTCGACCGGCACGAGATGGTGCAGCGGCTGGTCCGAGATCACGAAGCCGCCGACATGCTGCGAAAGATGGCGTGGAAATCCGCGCAGCTCGGCAGCCAGCGTCATCAGCTGGCGCAATACGCGGCTGTCGGGATCGAACCCGCGTTCGCGCAGGGCCTGTTTCTGGGACAAGCCGTTTGGCACACGTGTGGAAATCGCACTGAGCTGGTCGAGCGCATCGTCGGTCAGGCCGAGCGCATGGCCGACATCGCGCAGCGCGCTTTTGCTGCGGTAGCTGATCACGGTCGCGGCGAGCGCCGCGCGGTCGCGCCCGTACTTGGCGAAAACGTACTGGATGACTTCCTCGCGCCGCTCGTGCTCGAAGTCGACGTCGATGTCCGGCGGCTCGTTGCGTTCCCTCGACAGGAAGCGTTCGAACAGCAGGTTACCTGTTTCCGGCGTTACCGACGTGATGCCGAGGCAGTAGCAGACCGCGGAATTCGCCGACGAGCCGCGGCCCTGGCACAGGATCGGCGGCTTCTGATCGCGCGCCCAGCGCACGATGTCCTCGACGGTGAGGAAGAAGTGCTCGACCCTGCATTCGGCGATCAGTGCGAGTTCCCTGTCGACCTGCACGCGGACGTTTTCCGGGATTCCGCGCGGCCAGATCTTCGCGGCGCCGTCGAAAGTCTTCCGGCGCAGATACGCATTCGCATCCGCGCCGAGTTCCGGAGGCACCAGTTCCTTCGGATAGCGGTAGTTGAGACCGCCGAGATGGAACGTGCAGCGTGCGGCGATCCGCAGCGTCTCGGCAAGCAGGTCGGCCGGGTAGATCGCGGCGAGCTGATCGAACCGGCGCAGGTGGCGTTCGCCGTTCGGAAACAGCGTGTGCCCGGCTTCGGCGACCGTGCGGCCGATGCGGATCGCGGTCATGACGTCCTGCAGCGCACGTCGCCTGCGCACGTGCATGTGCACGTCGCCGGCGGCGACCAGCGGAAGGTCGTGGCGAGCACCGAGCCCGCGCAGGTACGCAAGCCTGGCGTTGTCGTCCGGGCCGTGGTGCAGTTCGACGGCGAGCCATGCACGCCCGGAAAAATGCCGCGTTATCCACTTTGCGATATTTTCCATCGCCGGATCCCGGCCGATCCCTCGCTGCGACGACGATTCCGGCAGCCAGAGCAGGCAGACGCCCGTGCCCAATTGTTTGGCGTCGGCACGGGTCAGGTGATATTCGCCCTTGGCGCTGCGCCGTCGGCCGGCCGTGATCAGCCGGCAGATGTCGGAATAGCCGCCGTGATTCATCGCCAGCACGGCGAGCTTCGGTCCGTCGGCAAGGCGGATCTCGGTGCCGACGATCAGCGCAACGCCGGTGTCCTTCGAGGCCTCCCAGGCGCGCACGATGCCGGCCAGCGAGCATTCGTCGGTGATTGCCAGCGCCGCGTAACCGAGCTTCTTCGCGCGCTCGAACAACTCCTGTGCGCTCGATGCGCCGCGCTGGAAACTGAAATTCGACAGGCAGTGCAACTCGGCGTAGCCGTGCTTTGCACTTTCATCGCCTTCCTTGCACCGTCCGGATGTCGCTGGAAGATTGCCGAACTCGCTCGCTCTCCCGTGAAGTTGTCCGGGAGAAAGGGCACGGGCGAGGGGGGGACGTTCGAGTGCTTCGAATTCGGCCGGCCCTGGCGCGTTTTCCGGTCGGCATCCATGCCTCTGCGTCGGGTAGCCCTCGCAATGCGCTCCTTCGCATTGCGAGGGCGCGCTGCCCTGCACGCGCTGTGCTGGGGGAGAGCGGTCAAAAAGCTTCGCCCTGCCTGTTTCACGCTCGCGTTCGATGACCCGCTGTGACGGTTCGCCGATCTCGCGCGGATGCTCGTTGACGCGCGATTGCCGGCCGAAGCGATGCGGCGAGTGACGGCGTTTCATGCGAACCAGCCATGCAGCATCCAGCCATCGCTCGTGCCGGGCACGATAAAAGCCCAGGCGCGCTGGCCTTCGCGCGTCTGCACCACGTAGTAGTCGCGGCGCGTGTCGCCGCCGTCCCACCAGCCGCTCTCGATGCGCTCGGGGCCGGCGAGTATGCGCGGCGGCGGCCCGCGCAGCGGCAGCGCGCGCCGCAGCAGCCACAAGGGGCGCGGTCGAACGTCGACAGATGCGGGGTTCTTCTCCCTCTCGCGCTGGCGGGAGAGGGACAGGGTGTCGCTTCCGGAGCGCGACGGCGTCTCCGACGTCGTGAGGTCGGCGTTGCGGGAGCGCGGCGGAGTTTCCGATGCCGCGAGGTCGGCGTTTCCGACGTGCGCCAGCGTTTCGGCTGCAGCAGCTTCGCGCACCGCTTTCACGCGCTTTTGCGGAAGAGACGAAGAGCAACGAGGATCGACCTGGTTCACGGCCGCGAAGCACCATGCCCGCTCGGGCCGGTGATCGGCGGCGGCGGCGAGTCGGCGCACGGCGTCGTCGCCGAGATGCGCGCGCAGGCGTTCGGCGAGTTCCGGCCATTGCAGGCCCTGTTCGCGCTGCGGTTCGAACAGATCCAGATGGCGCGGGCGGAATTCCGGCAGGTCGGTGGCGACCAGTGCGATGCCGCAGACCGGCGCTGCCAGCGCAATGCGTTCGAGCCGGCTGCGGATGAGTTCGTACAGCGTGCGCGCCTCGCGCTGTGGCGTCAGCAGTTCGATCGCGACATGCGTGGCCGGCTTGTCTTCGTGATCGAGGACCAGACCGCAACGCTGCACGCCGCCGTCGCGCGCGGCGAGGAACAGCGCCAACTCGCCGCACAGGCGCCGCAGCGGAAACAGCAGCGGCGGCCACGCCTCGACGCGGTCATCCAGTTCGACGCGATGCTCGAAGCAGTCCGGCGGCTCGTACAGCGGCAGCACTTCATGGTCGATGCCGCGCAGGTGATCGAGCGTGGCCAGTGCCGCCGGCCCGATGCGCCGTGCCAGTTCCGGGCGCGGCAGGGCAAACGCATCACGCAGGGTGCGTGCACCGACATTGTATAAAAGTGAAATAGCGTTGTCGTCGAGGCCCGAGTACGCGATGGCGATGCAGCCGAGCGCGCTCAGCATCGGCTCGCGCTGGCTGGTGAAGAAACCGTCGTGCCGTGCCGCCAGCACGCGTGCTGCCGCGGGCAGCGGCGCCACGGCGATGGCAGGCGCATGGCCAATCGCCGCGAGTTCGTGCCGCAGGCGACGTTCGAGCGCCGGCCAGCCGCCGAACAGGCGCAGGCTGGCACCGACTTCGACCAGCAGCGCATCGGGTTGGCACAGGCTGACATGACTGCTGAAGCGGTAGGCCCAGGCGGCGAGGCTCAGCAACAGCCGCTGTTCGCCCGGTCGATCGCGCGTTCGCGCCTGCAGGGTCGAGCACAGCGCGCGCGACGCTGCGAGCACACGGCCGGCACCTACGCCGTGGCGCTGGGCCGGTGTATTGGCAAGCACGACGTGCGGGCGCTGGCGCGGCCCGTCGACGACAGCGCACGGCATCGCCTGCTCGCTGTCCTCGAACACGGCACGCAGCGGCAGGTCGGAAAAATACAGGCAGGCCCAGAGCATGCGAAGACACGGAACAATTGCAGTTGGAGGAATGGTTCAGACAATCTGCTCGTCATTCCGGCGAAGCCGTAATCCAGCTCTCAGGCAGCAGGTTGAAAAACCGGATTCGACTTGATCAGCTGTTGAAAGCCGCCGGAGTGACGGCCTTTAGCCTGATTGCTGAACGTCTCAGCGATTGAGGCATCCGCGCTCACGCGCGCCATCGCAATCGGGTCGGGCGTTGCCAATCGAGGTTGCCGCGGCACTTGAGAATTTCGATGTCGACCTGCGCGGTATCGGATCCCGCGGCGAGAACCGGATCGTCAGCGGACCCGGCGTGCAATTGCAGACGCAGTGCGGCAGGGCTGGACTTGCCGGCCGAATGCGCCGGGCGGAACAGGAAGGCCAGTGCGTCGCCGCTTTCGGCCGCCAGTTGCAATCGTCGCAGTTGCGTGTAGTCGGCCTGGTGCAGCCAGCCGAGCACCGCGCCGCACGAACCGGAGCGCAGGCATTGCTCGGCACTCCAGGCGCCTTCGCCTGCATTCGCCTCGATCTGCACGACATAGCGCAGGTCCAGACCGTATGCGTCGAGTGCCGGTGCGTACGGGATATACGGTGGCGCGACGAAGACCACGCGCTGGCGCCGCTGCGTGATCGCGGCCAGCGCCGGCATCAGCAGGCTCAGTTCGCCGATGCCGTCATGGGCGAACAGGATTTCGCTCAACGCACCGCAGGGCCAGCCGCCGCCAGGCAACGCTGCATCGAGCTCGGCCACGCCGGTCGGCAGCGCGCGCACGTGCTGTTGCGCAGATGCCGAGCGACGCCAGATGCCGGGGTGCTGGAGCAGCGCATCGATTGCAGCGGGTACAGCGGGAGCGGCGATGGCATTCATGGTCGACCTCGGCGAATGATGCCGACGTGGATGCCTTCGATCGCGAAGCTGTCGGTGCGGCGCGGATCGACTTCGATCGGTTCGAAGTCGGGATTTTCCGGCAGCAGCAGCAGGCGCCCGTGCCGGTGCTGCAGACGCTTGACCGTGATTTCGTCATCGAGCCGTGCGACGACGATGCTGCCATCCCCGGCAGTCTGCGTGCGATGCACGGCGAGCAGGTCGCCGTCGAGGATGCCGGCATCGCGCATGCTCATGCCGACGACGCGCAGCAGGAAATCGGCACGCGGCCGGAACAGCGCCGGGTCGACGGCGTAGTTCGCTTCGACATTGCCTTCGGACATGATCGGGCTGCCGGCGGCAACGCGTCCGACGAGGGGGAGCGTTGCCGCCGGTGCCCGAGAGCGTTTTGCCAGACGCAGGCCGCGATGTTGCGGCAGGCGTTCCAGCACACCTTTGCGGATCAGCGCCTCGACATAATCCTGCGCTGAGGAATGGCTGCTAAGCCCAAGATATTCCGAAATTTCCCGCAACGATGGAGCGACACCATTATGCGCCATATGGCGCTCGATGCAATCAAGGACCCGGCGTTGGTTGGCGGTAAGGTCGAAATCGTCCATACGTACAAATGTACGTATTTCATCCGGCAATTGCAAGAACCGTTGCGCAGTCCGGCTTGATTCCCCATCCGGCTGTATTTCAGCCATCATTCGCCGCCGGCGATTTCGCAGTCGGCTTTTGGCGGCTTCGGGGGACCGTTCATGGCAATGCCGTTCGAACCCGGCCAGCGGGTAGATGACTTCGTGATCGACGCCTGCCTGCACAGCGGCGGCATGGCGCGCATCTACAGCGTGCACTACGCCGACCCCGGCCGTCATTTCGAATTTCCACTGGTGATGAAAGTCCCGCGCATGACTGCAGCCGACGGTGCCGAAAACCTGGTCGGTTTCGAGGTCGAGCGGCAGATCCTGGCGGTGGCGCGGGGTGCGCACGTGCCGCGCCTGGTCGCTGCCGGCGACATCGCACTGCCGTACCTGGTGATGGAATACGTTGCCGGCGCGACGCTGCAGGACTGGCTCGACGCCGCGCCGCGCCGCGATCCCGCCGAAATCGCCCGCATCGGTGCGCTGGTCGCAGGGGCGGTGCACGACCTGCACGAACACCGGGTCTGCCATCTCGACCTGAAGCCGGCCAACGTGCTGATGCGCGACGACAACGAAGCGGTACTGCTCGACTTCGGCCTGTCCTGGCACGCGCAAACGCCGGATCTGCTGGCCGACGGACAACACATTGCGGTCGGCTCGCATCCGTGGATAGCGCCGGAACAGATCGTCGGCGTGCGCGGCGATCCGCGCAGCGACCTGTTCGCGCTCGGTGTGATCCTCTACGAGATGTGCACCGGCGAACTGCCGTTCGGCGATCCGCAGACGACTGGCGGGCTGCGCCAGCGCTTCTGGATGCAACCGCGGCCGCCGCGCCAGATCAACCCGGACGTGCCGGAATGGTTGCAGGAAATCATTCTGCGCTGTCTCGAGCCGAAGGCGGAACGGCGCTACGCGTCCGCCGCCCTGCTGGCGTTCGACCTTTCGCATCCGGGCCAGGTGCGGGTGACAGCACGCGGTCGTGCCGATCGCGGGCCCGGCTTCTGGCGCCATTTCCTGCGCTGGCTGCGCCGCCGCGCGACTTACCAGCCCAGCGCGTTGCCGTCCCCTGGGCTGGCGCGTGTGCCGATCGTGATGGTTGCCGTTCCGCACGACGACGTGCGCGAGGCAACTCTCGAAGCGCTGCGCCAGGCGGTGCGTCGCGGACTGGGCAATCGACCGGGCGCGCGCCTGGCCTGCGTGACTGTTGTGCCGCCGGTCAGTCCGGTCGGCGATGCCGGCCGACCCAACGGAGTCGAGCTGCACCAGCGCATGCTGACGCGGCTGCGCGAATGGTCCGGCAGCATCGGGCCGGGGGATCACGCCGTCTCATGCCATGTGCTCGAATCCTCGGATGTCGCACAGGCCCTGCTCGCGTTCGCGCAGACCAATCACGTCAACCTGATCGTCATGGGTGCTGCCACGCACGGCTTGCAGTTGCAGCGTTTCGTCGCAACCGTCCCGGTCAAGGTGGCGATGCACGCGCCGTGCACGTTGATGCTGGTCAAACCGTCGCCGTAAAGTATTGCGTTGCGCAGCCCCCGGGCAGCAGGTCGATGCTGCGCGTGCTCGGCGGATGGCAGCACGGCTGGTTCGGGCGGTGGCGATTGTCGCCGGCCTTTCTCGACCGGCTTGCAGAAACGCGCCGGTGCCGATGCAACGACGACGTTGCGTGCGGCGCCACGTTGAACGGGAAGACAGGCGATCGCTGCGAAGATCAGTTCGCCTCGAATTCGTCCGGAAAGATCTCGTCCGGCGGGACGACTTGCACGTCGTCGACGAGGAAGTAGGCGACGGTGCTGGCTCCGGCGACGACATCGAGATTCACCTTCGCGCTGACGGCACCGGACGGCAGCGGGGTGCCGAGCACCGATGTCTCGACCCAACCGGTTGCCGGATTGCCGTCGACCGGGTCGCCGGTGAGCGCGAGCGTGATCGGGCTGCCGAGTTTGTTGCCGGTGCATCCGGCGGTGTCGTAGAGGTCGAGCTTGAACGTGTGCGTGCCGCCACCGCTGGGCGATTCATCGAACTGGCGCAGGCTGAAGTCGAGCACGGTCCACTTGCCGATGTCGACACACTGGTCGGCGTGGGAGGTGGCATTGAAATTGTACGACTGCAGCCGCAGCGAGCCGCCTGCCGGGGAGCCGAAAAAGCTTTCGTAGGAAGCGTCCCCGCCGCCGGTCGAGGACAGGTTCCAGGGCGTCGCTCCGCCGCTGAAGCCGGGGTTCTTGAGCACATTCCACGCCGATGCAGCCGGCGATACGGCGAGCAGGGCGACAGCCGCAACCAGCGGCAACTTGGCAGACATGGCGGATTCTCCGGGACGTTCTCGTGCCGTGCACGCGATGTCTCAAAGAACGATCGTCGCAAGACCGACCGAACACGCCCTGCATGGAATCGCGCATGCGGCAGGTGCGGTCTGCGGGGAATTTTCCACCCCCCGACCCTGGACTCGAAAGGGAGGTCGAGGGTGCGACCGAATCGTTATGTCGCTTTCTTCTTCGCCAGCATCAGCCAGGTGTCGACGACCGTATCGGGATTGAGCGATACCGATTCGATGCCCTGGTCCATCAGCCACTCGGCCAGGTCCGGATGGTCGGACGGGCCCTGGCCGCAGATGCCGATGTACTTCTTTTTCTTCCTTGCGGTCTTGATTGCCATCGACAGCAACTTCTTGACTGCCGGGTCGCGTTCGTCGAACAGCGGCGCGACGATGGCCGAATCGCGGTCGAGGCCGAGCGTCAGCTGGGTCAGGTCGTTCGAGCCGATCGAGAAGCCGTCGAAGAGATCGAGGAATTCTTCGGCCATCAGCGCGTTCGACGGCACCTCGCACATCATGATGATCTTCAGGTCGCCCTCGCCCTGTTTCAAGCCGTTGCGCGCCAGCACGTCGATGACCTTGCGGCCCTCGTCGAGCGTGCGCACGAACGGGATCATGACCCAGGCATTGGCCAGGCCCATTTCCTCTCGCACCTTCTTCATCGCGCGGCATTCGAGCGCGAAACAATCCTTGAAGCCCGGGTCGACGTAGCGGCTCGCGCCGCGGAAGCCGATCATCGGATTTTCCTCGTGCGGCTCGTAGCGCGCGCCGCCGATCAGGTTCGCGTATTCGTTCGATTTGAAGTCCGACAGGCGCACGATCACCGGATTCGGCGCGAACGCGGCGGTGATCGTCGCGATGCCTTCGGCGAGGCGGTCGACATAGAACTGCACCGGGTCTTCGTCGCCGATGCGCTCGTCGATCTTCTTCTTCGTTTCGGCATCCTGGCTGGCATATTCGAGCAGCGCCTTCGGATGCAGGCCGATGTGGCTGGCAATGATCATTTCCAGGCGCGCCAGGCCGACGCCGGCATTCGGCAGCATGGCAAAGTCGAATGCACGCTCGGGATTGGCCACGTTCATCATGATCTTGAGCGGCGCCGGCGGCATATGGTCGAGGTCGGCCGTGACCTTGTCGAAGTCGAGCCTGCCCTTGTAGATCGTGCCGGTGTCGCCTTCGGCGCACGACACGGTGACGTCGATGCCGTCGGCGATCGCGTCGAGCCCGTTGCCGGTGCCGACCACGGCCGGCACGCCCAGCTCGCGCGCGATGATCGCCGCATGGCAGGTGCGTCCGCCGCGGTTCGTGACGATGGCCGACGCGCGTTTCATGACCGGCTCCCAGTCCGGGTCGGTCATGTCGGCGATGAGCACGTCGCCGGCCTGCACGCGATTCATGTCCTTGATCGAACGGACCACGCGCGCGACGCCGCTGCCGATCTTCTGGCCGATCGCACGTCCTTCGGCGAGCACGTCGCCGCGCTGGCGCAGGTGATAGCGTTCGATCTGCGTGGCACGCGCACGCGACTTCACCGTCTCGGGCCGCGCTTGCACGATGTAGATCTTGCCGGTGTTGCCGTCCTTGGCCCATTCGATGTCCATCGGGCGGTCGTAGTGCTGCTCGATGACCAGCGACTGCCGCGCCAGTTCCTGCACGTCGTCGTCGCTGATGCAGAATCTTGCGCGGTCGGCGGCAGGCGTGGCTTCGACGCGCACGCGCTCGCCGGCCTTCGACGAATAGACCATGCGCTGCTGCTTGGCGCCGCGCTGGCGGCGCAGGATCGCCGACTTGCCGGCGCGCAGGGTCGGCTTGTAGACATAGAACTCGTCCGGATTCACGGCGCCCTGCACGACCATTTCGCCGAGGCCGTAGCTGCCGGTCACGAACACGACGTCGCGGAAACCGGACTCGGTGTCGAGCGTGAACAGCACGCCGGAGGCACCGATGTCCGAGCGCACCATCAGCTGCACGCCGGCCGACAGGAAGACGTCTTCGTGCCTGAAGCCATGGTGCACGCGGTAGGCGATCGCGCGATCGTTGTACAGCGAGGCGAAGACTTCCTTGATCCGGTGGATCACGTCGTCGGCGCCGCAGACGTTGAGGAAGGTTTCCTGCTGGCCGGCAAACGAGGCGTCCGGCAGGTCTTCGGCCGTGGCCGACGAGCGCACGGCGACTGCCGTATTGTCGGTGCCGGCGAGCTTGCACAGGCGCGAATAGGCGGCGCGCACGGCGGCGTCGAGATCGGTCAGCAGCGGCGTGTCGATCACCCAGGTGCGGATTTCGGTGCCTGCCGTGGTCAAGGCATCGACGTCGTCGACGTCGAGCGTGGCAAGCCTGGCCTGGATGCGATCGGCGAGCCCGCTCTGCGCGATGAACTGCTGGAACGCGTGGGCCGTCGTGGCGAAGCCGCCGGGTACCGATACGCCGAGCTGGCCGAGATGGCCGATCATCTCGCCGAGCGAGGCATTCTTGCCGCCGACCTTGGCCAAATCGGACAGGCGCAGTTGATCGAGCCACAGAACCAGATCGCTCAAGGGAGTCTCCAAGGGAACGGGGCAGGGCCGGCCCCGCGAATCCGCGAATTTTCGCCGGTTTGGCTGCGCCTCACAAGCGCGCCGGCTGCGTTTGGCGGATTCGCTTACACTTCGATTCAGATTGGATCAGGCGTTCGCACATGCGCAGGACGATTTTCTACGTTTCCGACGGCACCGGCATCACGGCCGAGACGATCGGGCATTCGGTGCTCACGCAATTCGACGACGTCGATTTCGACACCTACCGCCTGCCGTTCGTCGACGACGAGGAAAAGGCGCATGGCGCGGCCGCGCGCATCCGCAATGCCTACGCGACGACCGGTGTGCGGCCGATCGTCGTCAACACCGTGGTCGATCCGCTGCTCAGCGAGATCCTCGCCACCAGCAGTGCGCTGATGATCGACGTGTTCGCCCCGTTCATCGGGCCGCTGGAAGCCGAACTCGGCGTCAAGCGCAAGCCGAAAGTCGGACGCGCGCATGGCCTGACCGATTTCGCCGAGTACGAAGCGCGCATCAACGCGACCAACTATGCGCTGACGCACGACGACGGCGTCGACGTCAACTACAGCGACGCCGACATCATCCTGATCGGCGTCTCGCGCGTGGGCAAGACGCCGACCTGCCTGTACATGGCCCTGCATTACGGCGTGAAGGCGGCGAACTACCCGCTGACCGAGGACGACCTGGACAAGCTGGAGCTGCCCCGGCGCCTGGTGCCGTTCAAGCCGCGCCTGTACGGGTTGACGATCGATGCGCAGCGCCTGGCGCAGGTGCGCGAAGCGCGCAAGCCGGGCAGCCGCTATGCGAAGATCGAGCAGTGCCGGCACGAATTGGCGCTGGCCGACAAGCTGTTCCGGCGCGAAAGCATTCCGGTGGAAAATTCCACGCACACCTCGATCGAGGAAATCGCCAGCAAGATCCTCGCGCGGCTCGGCATCGAAAAGCACATGTTCTGAGCGCAAGGGCCGAGAACCGAAAGGCGCGACGGTATCGTCCGCGTGCCCACGCGGAGGGCGGGCCGTGGCAGGCGGCGAGCATTCAGATTGCCGGCCGCATCGGAACCCCATTGTAGTCCGCTGCGCACGATTTGGGCAGACTGGCCTGCATGGCGTCGAATGCTATGATCGGTGCATGGCGCACGTCGTCGAACAACGCAATAACATCCTTCCCGGACGCTTCGCGTATCTGATGGGCCTCTACGCCGAGAACTACCATCGGCTCGCGCGCATGTTCGCGCCGCAGGACCTGCAGGCCGGCAGCTATTTTTCTTCCGTCGACGACGGTCTGGACGTGCGCCTGGATGTGGTCGAACGGCATCCGTACACGCTCGAGCTGAAACTCAGCTACTGCATGCTCGACCGCGATACCGGCGATCCGGCGCCGTCGGCGTGGCTGCGCATGTATCGCGACGCCCATGTCGCCGAGGCCACGCACTGCCAGTCCGACCGCCACCTGCGTCGCGCGCTCGGCCCGCTGCCGGCGGCCAGGACGCTGTTCCAGCAGCGCATGCGCATGGCCACGTTCCTCAATCGCTGGCTCGAGTATCTCGCCGAGCAGGGTCACTCGCGTGGAACGCTGGTGGCGCTCGCATCCAGTCCTGCCCGCTGCGCCTGAGATGAGCACGCCGGGCGTGCCGGGTGCGCCGCACCACGGTCCAGTCACCGCGTCGCCGGCATGGCAGGCGCTCACCGCGCACCAGCGCGCGTTGTCCGGCACCCATTTGCGCACGCTGTTTGCCGACGACCCCGGACGGGCGCAGCGTTTCAGCATCGAAGCGGCTGGCCTGTACCTGGACTATTCGAAGAACCGCATCACGGACGAGACGCTGCGCCTGCTGCTGCAACTGGCCGACGAACGCGCGCTCGGCGCGCGCATCGCGGCCATGTGGAACGGCGAACGCATCAACACCACCGAAAACCGCGCTGTGCTGCATGTCGCGCTGCGCGCGCCGCGCGACCAGCGCATCGAATTCGATGGCCGCAACGTGGTCGATGACGTGCACGCGGTGCTCGACCGCATGGCGGCGTTTTCCGAACGCGTGCGCAGCGGCGCCTGGACCGGCTACACCGGCAAGCGCATCCGCCACGTCGTGAACATCGGCATCGGCGGTTCGGATCTCGGCCCGGTCATGGCGCACGAGGCGCTGCGCCATTACGGCCAGAGCGACCTGGACATGCGCTTCGTGTCGAACGTCGACGGCAGCGATTTCGTCGAGGCGACGCGTGACCTGGATCCGGCACAGACCCTGTTCATCATTTCGTCGAAGACCTTCACGACGCAGGAGACGATGACCAACGCGCGCACCGCGCGCACCTGGCTCGTCGACGCCCTCGGCGACGAAAAGGCGATCGGCCGGCACTTTGTCGCGGTCTCGACCAACGCCGCGGAAGTGACGAAGTTCGGCATCGATACGGCGCAGATGTTCGGTTTCTGGGACTGGGTCGGCGGGCGCTACTCGATGGATTCGGCAATCGGCTTGTCGACCATGATCGCGATCGGCCCGACGCTCTTCCTGATGATGCTCGACGGCTTTCATGCGATGGACGGGCATTTCCGCAGCGCGCCGTTCGCGCAAAACCTGCCGGTCCTGATGGGCCTGCTCGGCGTCTGGTACGTCAACTTCTTCGGTACGCATACGCAGGCCGTGCTGCCGTACGCGCAATACATGAAGCGCTTCCCGGCGTACCTGCAGCAGCTGACCATGGAAAGCAACGGCAAGTCGGTGACGCTGGATGGTGCGCGCGTTGCGTGGCAGACGGCGCCGGTCTGGTGGGGCGAGCCGGGCACGAACGGGCAACATTCGTTCTACCAGCTGATCCATCAGGGCACGCGCCTGATACCGTGCGACTTCATCGGCTTTTGCCAGCCCCTGAATGCCTTGAGTGACCAGCACGACCTGCTGATGGCCAATCTGTTTGCGCAAAGCGAAGCGCTTGCATTCGGCAAGACCGCCGCCCAGGTACGCGCCGAAGGCACGCCCGAGGCGCTCGTGCCGCATCGCTGTTTCGACGGCAATCGGCCGAGCAACACGATCCTCGCCGATCGCCTGACGCCGCACTCGCTCGGCGCGCTGGTCGCGTTGTACGAGCACATCACGTTCGTGCAGGGCACGATCTGGAACATCGACTCGTTCGACCAGTGGGGAGTCGAACTCGGCAAGCAGCTGGCGCAACGGACGCAAGCCGAGATCGCCAGCGTCGCCGAGCCGCAACTCGCGCACGACAGTTCGACCAACGAGCTGATCCGTCGTTACCGGCGCACGCGCAAGCTCGACGCATGAGCTGATCCGCGCGCAATGCGCTGAGGCGGCAGGCAGTCGAGCCGCCAGGCGATTTCCCGCATCCCCGGCGCCGGCGGTGCCGAAGGCGATCCGGCACTGCCTTTGCGACGAGCCGCATTTTTCGGGCCAGACCATCGACGTTGCAGTGCCGTCGCCTTGTCGAATGGTAAATTCGTGACACGCTCGTCAGTATGCGTGACGCACGAGCCGGCACTATTTGCACCGACCGATGCGACAGGGGGCTTTCGCATGACGGACGCCGACAGCCTTTCCGAACAGGAAGCAATCTGGCTGATGCGCCTGCTACGCAGCCGACCGCGCCACGGTCTGCTCGACCAGTTCACGATTCCCAATGAAGTTCACGACAGCCTGGTCGAGAAGGGGCTTATTCAATGGAGGCGCCGGCAGGTGGAAATCACCCTTGACGGCATACGCGCAATCGGGCGCTGGCGCCCGCAAACGGAGGAATGACTTGAAATCGAACATGTCGAGTGAAGAAAAACTCTGGCTCCTGGCGCTCAATCGCGGTCCGCTGAGTCCGACATCGCTCAAGCGCAGCATGCCGGATCCGCTGCGCAACACGCTGATCGCCAAGGGCCTGGTGCGCCAGCATCAGGAACTGCTCGAGATCACCAAGAAAGGATCGTCTCTGGCGAACGACCTGATCCTGACGCGTAGGGATGCGACGGCGAATTCCGCGCGCTGAAGTCGTGCGGGCGGACGCCGGAAAAAATTGGCCGACGATGTTTCAACTTGCCGCCGGTCGGATTCCGACTGACCGGCGGCAATCATCAGCCCGTGCGGCACTCGCCCCGGGGTGTCCGGTCCGGACCAAGGTGAAGCGATCGCTCACTTCGAGATCCGCGACGATCCAGCCGCGAAGCAGCGGCGTCCACCGATCGCGGGCTATTCGAAACCGTCGGAGAAAACCTGATCGTATTGGGGGCGCAAGGACAGGGAATTGACGCCGGCAGGGCCGCTCGTCGATCCGCGAGGGAAGGCGCAATTTGTATAAATGTGGAGAGACAGCAC
>DATNFS010000078.1:0-3436 GCA_035606275.1 Rudaea sp. | reverse complement strand
TCGAGCGCGATCGGTGTCCCGTCGACGCAATCCTGGTTGGCGATGAAATCGACCTTGATGCGACAACTGTTGCCCGACTGCACGGCCGAGGCGACGGCAGCGGAAATCGCATAGTCCGAAGCGCTGATCGGAACGCATTGCTTCCAGCCGTCGACGTGTGCGCCGGAAGTCACGTTGCCGGCGTGTGCGCTGCCAGGCGCGGGATATCCGATCGTCGAGTCCCAGTCGACAAAGCCACCGCCGCCAGCATCCAGCAGGATGCTCCAGCCTTGCGCGCCGGTGTCGAAGTCGGGATTGGCGACCTGTCCCCGGGCGCCCGACGCGAAAGACGCTGCGAGGAGCATCGCTGCCACGTTCAGCATTCGCATGGTGCATCTCCGAAGCCCGCCGCCGATGCCGGATGTTGGCATGCTGCGGCGGCGCGGGCGAGTATCTCGCGGGAATTCGTTCAGCTTCCCGACAGTCATGCGACCGGTGGCCCGTGGTCCCGCCAACGTACTCGCGCGTCGATTGCGCTTGCTTCGCGCAGGCGCCGAGCAACAGGGTGGGTACGAAGGAAAATGCGCCACTCGACCCGACGCTCGATGGGCGAGCCGGTGCTTCAGGCCAGCGGCAGCAGGATCTCGACTTCCAGGCCGCCGCCCTCGGCGTTGGCGGCGTGGATTCTTCCGCCCTGGCGTTCGACGGCTCGCTTGGCGATGGCCAGGCCCAGGCCGCTGCCGCCGCTCTTGCGCTGGCGCGCCGTGTCGGTGCGGTAGTACGGTTCGAAAATGCGCACGCAATCGCCTTCGGCGACGCCCGGACCGCAATCGCGCACGCGCAGGCGCGCCTGTTCGGCGACCTGGTCGAGGCGGATGCTCACGGTCGAATCGGGCGACGTGTACTTCACGGCGTTGCGCACGACGTTCTCGATCGCGCTGGTCAGCAGGTCCGCCTCGGCCCGCACTGCCAGCGGCGCGCTCTGCGCGATGTGCAGCGCGCATGGCCGCGCCTGCGCCTCGAACGCGGCATCGCCGGCGATGTCGGCAATCAGCAGGTCGAGTGCGACATTTTCCACTTTTGATTGCGGCGTCGTTTCCATGCGCGTCAGCTGGATCGCCTGTGCAATCATTTCCTCGAGGCGCTCGGCTTCGCGCTCGATCCGGTCGAGCTGCGTGCCGGCATCGCCGCTGACCTGCGCGCGCGCCAGTTCCAGCGCCACGCGCAGGCGCGACAGCGGCGAGCGCATCTCGTGCGAGACGTCGCGGATCAGGCGGCGCTGGCCTTCGACCAGGTCGCGCAGGCGCGCGGTCATCTGGTCGAACTCCTGCGCCAGACCCAGCATCTCGGAGCTGCGGCCGAACTTCAAGTCGCCGATCTGCGCCGACAGGTCGCCGCGTGCCACGCGCCGCGCGCTGGCACGGATGCGCGACAGCGGCGAGGTGATGTAGGCGGCAAGCAGCAGCGACATGCAGGCGCTGATCGCCATGGCGATGCCGACGTGCGCCCAGAAGGTTGCAGCGTGGCGATAGATGCCGCGCATCAGGGCGGACCCTTCGAAGCGGGCGACAGCGGTGTAGCGGGTGCCGTCCGGTGCCGTCAGCACGCGCAGGCGCATGCGGTTGCCGGACATGCCCTGGCTGTCCTCGATCGCGTGATCGGTCGCCGACAGGACGGCCTTGGGCACGCTGCGGTTGAGCAGGTCGTGCCTGTCGGCATCCAGCACGTAGATCGAGACGCGGCCGAAGTCGAGCGATTGGGCGAGCTGGACGCGCAGGCCGGCGAGTCCTCCGTCGCGCAGCACGTGTGCGGCGTTGCGCAGATGCTCGTTGAGCACCGATTCGAGGCGCGTGATGCCCAGCCCCGGAATGCGCTCGTTCTCGAAGTTGTAGGTGGTGATACCGGCGATCGCCAGTATCAGCAGCACGCTGGCGGCCCAGAACAGGGCGAAGATGCGCCAGAACAGCTGCCTCATCTCAGTGGCCTGTGACGTTCAAAATGAAGGCGGTTCGCTCGATCTCGGCCGCCGATACTGCGTTGCTCGTCGTCGCCATGGTGCCGCCATGTCTCCTTCTCGCGCCTTGTCTTGGCGACCGAATCTCTTCGCGATCCATCCTTCCCTTTGAGCGTCACAGGCCACCCTCCTTCACCACGCGGAACAGGTAGCCGCCGCGATGGATCGTGTTGATCAGCGATTCGCCGTCGGCGGCCGGCCCGAGCTTGCGGCGCAATTTGGAAATGTGTACATCGATACTGCGGTCGAACGGGCCGAGCGGGCGGCCGAGCACGGCCTGCGACAGCGTGTCCTTGCTGACCACGCGGCCGGCGTCGCGCATCAATGCGGCAAGGATGTTGAACTCGGTTCCGGTCAGCGTCACCGGCTCGCCGCGCAGGGTCACGCTGCGCGATGCCGCACGCAGCGAAACCGGGCCGATCGACAGGTCGTCGAGGCGCACGCCTTCGACGTCGCCGCGCGTGCGGCGCAGGATCGCGCGCAGGCGCGCGGCAATCTCGCGCGGGTTGCACGGCTTGGGCACGTAGTCGTCGGCGCCCAGTTCCAGGCCCAGGATGCGGTCGATGTCCTCGCCGAGCGCGGTCAGCATCAGTACCGGCACGTGCGAGCCGCGGCGCAGGTCGCGCAGCACGTCCAGGCCCGAGCGGTGCGGCAGCATGACGTCCAGGATCAGCGCGTCGTAGCCGCCTTCGGCGGCCAGGCGCAGGGTGTTCTCGCCGTCATGGGCGACTTCGACGGAAAAGCCTTCGCGTTCGAGGAAGTCCGACAGCAGCTGGCACAGTTCCTCGTCGTCGTCGGCGAGCAGAATCTTGGCGTCGCTCATCTACCTGAAATCCTTCATGAAGGCCAGTTTACGCAGGCAGGATGGCCTTGTCGCGCCGGCCGCGTGGGGTTTGCAAACGCTTTACGTTTTCTTACCGCGCTTTGCCGGATCCCGGGTAGGCCCGGCGCATTCACGCGCGTTAGGGTGTCCAGGGTTCGCATGCGAGGTGTTCCATGACAAGGGTATGGCGATCGGGATTTCTGGCCGCGGCGTTGTGCGTGCCGCTGGCCGCCTTCGCCGAAACGGCGCAGGACTTCAGCGGCGAGTGGGTTGTCGCCGGCAAGGACCAGGCCGCACAAGCCGGCAGCGGCGCGACGCCTTCTTCCGCGCCGCATCATGGCGGCCACGGCGCCGGCGGCGGCATGGGTGGCGGCGGGATGGGAGGAGGTCACGGTGGCGGGATGGGCGGTGGCCATCATCGTTCCGGCAGCGGATCGCAGGATTCGTCCGCCAACGCCGTGGGGGCCACGACGCCCCAGGGCGATCCGCGCATCGGCGCGCAGGCGCTGACGATCCGCCAGTCCGACGTCGTGTTCGATGTCGCCGCGGACGGCGGCAGGCGCATGGTCTACCGTTTCGACAACCGCAACAACTACGGCGCGGCATACGGCGGCACGGTC
>DATNFS010000077.1:0-17541 GCA_035606275.1 Rudaea sp. | reverse complement strand
TCAAGATCCCGCCGGAGACGCAGACCGGCAAGCTGTTCCGGCTGCGCGGCAAGGGCGTGCGCAACGTGCGCAACGGCCATGTCGGCGACCTGATCTGCAAGGTGGTCGTCGAAACGCCGGTCAAGTTGAGCAAGGAGCAGCGCGAAATGCTGCAGCAGTTCGAGGCAACCTTCGGCGACGATGCGAGCGCCCATACGCCTCGTGCCAGTTCTTGGCTCGATGGCGTAAAGCAGTTCTGGGAACGCGTCACTTCATAGGATCCGCAAGAGCCTTTGCTGGACGCCGATTGAGGCGGATCAGCGAGGATTTGCGCGGATGGAGCGACCGGCATCCACGATAACGAGCGCGACAAATGCGTGCCGGCGCAGGCGGGGTCCGAATCGAGCGACACCATGCCGACCCGGGACTGCTTCCGATCATCCGTTGACCAGACCGGCTCGACCACGCCGCCGATGCAGGGGTCAGCTTCAAAGTCCGGCTGCCCTTGTCCGTGTCAAGCCTCCTTGCTGGTAGGCGTCATCCGCGTTCAGGGATTTTTTTCGTTTCGCTCTGCTAGCATTGCCGCATGAGCGACCTGGTCAATGTCGTCGTCTACGGGTCTTCCGGCCGCATGGGCCAGGCGATCGCGCGCGCCATTCTCGAATCGACCGAGGCGCGCCTGAGTTGCGCGCTCGTGCGCCCCGGTTCCGGCCTGGCCGACGAGCCGGTCGACCGGGTGTTTGGCGCGCAGAAGCGCGACGTGGATTTCTCCACGTCGCTCGATCCGGACATGCCGTGCGACGTGCTGGTCGACTTCAGCGGTCCGAACGCCTTCGATGCGGCACTGGCGCTGGCGATCGAGCGGCGCGCCGGTTTCGTCAGCGGCACCACCGGGCTGCACGAACAGCAATTCGCGTCGATGCAGCACGCCGCGCGCACGATTCCGGTCCTGTGGGCCGCCAATTTCAGCCTCGGCGTCGCGATGCTGCTGCGTTGCGTGCGTCGCGTCGCCACCGCGCTGCCCGACTGGGACTGCGATATCGTCGAAATGCATCACGCGCGCAAGCAGGACGCCCCGTCAGGTACCGCCCTGCTGCTCGGTGGCGTCGTGGCAGAGGGTCGCGGCATCGATCTCGACGCCCACGCCGTCTACGCGCGGCATGGCCAGGCGGGTCCGCGCCGCGCGGGAGAAATCGGTTTCGCGGCGTTGCGTGGCGGCGACGTGGTCGGCGAGCACAGCGTGATCTTCAATGCCGGCGGTGAACGACTGGAATTGACCCATCGCGCAACCAGCCGCGATATTTTCGCCCGCGGCGCACTGGCTGCCGCGATCTGGATTGCCGGCCGCGCGCCGGGCATGTACACCTTCGACGAGGTGCTCGCGCCGACCGCTTGATCGAAGGCTGGAGGGCGCGCCTTTCTGACGCAAAGCCGGCACTGAGCCTGCGCTGTCCGTCGGACCGCGCAGCGCTGAAATCCAGCCTACTTGTGCGAGGCATTCTTGTCGCGTCCGGCACCGATGCGGCGGTCCAGCGCGCCGAACAGCCGCTTGAACAGGCGCGAGAGTTTTCCGCGTTGCGTCTTGCGCAATTTTTCGTCTTCGCTGGTCAGCCACGCGACCTGGATCACGCGGCGTTCGCCCTCGTACGGCAGATGGCCGTGGAACGAGTTGTCGGCGCGGCGGAACACGGCGAGGTTGCCGTACAGCGGCCTGATTTCCGGCGCTGCGAGATCGTCGATGTCGTCGATGCGTTTGAGGAAGCGGAAGCAGCCGTCGTGCGTGTCCGGCCACGACTCGTTCAGATAGAGCAGGGCGGTGGCGACCTTGGACTTGCTGTCGGTATGGATCGTGCCGTGGCGCTTGTTGAGGCTGCGGCACAGCGTCACCAGCGTCGGATACTGGCCGAGATTTTCGATGCCGAGCCGCACGCCGACCGCCGTGGCGACCGCGGGCTCGGTCAGGTCCGCGATCAGGCGATTGACGCTGGGACCGCAGTCGGCCTCCTCGTAGGGGAAAAAGCCCGCGCCGGCGTACGTCGGAAAATCCCGCTTCAACTCGTCGCAGGCCGCGGCCGGCAATTGACCGTGCGCCACCAGGAAATGGAACGGCTCGGCGCACACCACGGTATCGGCCCGTTCCAGATGCGCCGGATCGAACAAGGGTCGTTCAGCAGTGTCGACAACGACGGCAGACATTGAGCAGCTCGGAGGCAAATTGCGGGCGGATTACGGCGGATTCTAGCGCGTGCGCGGTGGACAAGGGACGGGTCCGGCCAGTATCATTCTCACTCGCCCGTAACCACGTCCCACGGACCGGCCCCAGCCAGCCCGCGGGTCATGCTGCACCCGAAGGTTGCGCTTAATCTGGATCGCAGGCGCTGATGACACCGGCAATTCTCGCTTTGGCTGATGGCACGTTGTTCCGCGGCATTTCGATCGGCGCGGAGGGCCGGACCATTGGCGAGGTGGTGTTCAACACGGCAATGACCGGTTATCAGGAAATCCTGACCGATCCGTCCTATGCGCGCCAGATCGTCACGCTGACCTACCCCCACATCGGCAATACCGGCTGCAATGCCGTCGACGAGGAATCCGCCGCCGTTCACGCGGCCGGCCTCGTCATCCGCGACCTGCCGCGCCTGCGCAGCAACTGGCGCGCGCAGGAATCGCTGGACAGCTATCTGCGCCGCCACGGCATCGTCGCGATATCCGACATCGACACGCGCCAGCTGACGCGGCGCCTGCGCGACAGCGGCGCCCAGAGCGGTTGCATCATGGCCGGCGCCGCTGCCGATGCCGGACAGGCGCTGACCGCCGCGCGCACGTTTCCGGGCCTCATGGGCATGGACCTGGCGAAGGTTGTCAGTGCACCCGAGGCGTATCGCTTCACTGCCGGCAGCTACGACCTGGACCGCACCGCATTCGCATCGCTGTCGCGGCACCGCCGCGTGGTCGCCTACGATTTCGGCGTCAAGCGCAACATCCTGCGCATGCTGGTCGATCGCGGCTGCGAGGTGATCGTCGTGCCGGCACAGACTTCCGCCGTGGATGCGCTCGCGCATGAGCCCGACGGCGTGTTCCTGTCGAACGGTCCGGGCGATCCGGAACCGTGCGACTACGCGATCGCCGCCGCGCGCGAGTTCATCCGGCGCCGGGTTCCGCTGTTCGGCATCTGCCTCGGCCATCAGATCCTCGGGCTGGCCGTTGGCGCGAAGACGATCAAGATGAAATTCGGCCATCACGGTGCAAATCATCCGGTCATCGACGTGGCGGAAGGCAAGGTGATGATCTCGAGCCAGAATCACGGTTTCGCCGTGGACGAGGCGACGTTGCCGGGCAATGTGGTGGTTACGCACCGCTCGTTGTTCGACGGCTCGAACCAGGGCATCCGTCTGCTCGACGCGCCGGCCTTCGGTTTCCAGGGCCATCCCGAGGCCAGTCCCGGCCCGCACGACGTGGCCGGTCTGTTCGACCAATTCATCCATCTGATGGAGGCGCACGCGGCAGCCGCGGCGTAGATTCCGATGAACAGAACGATCCTTTTCGCGCTCCTGGTTCTTACCGCCTGCATGGCACCCGGCGCCACCGTCATTGCAGCCGAAAAGGCCGCGACGGCCAGGGCCGGCAAGGCCGACGCCGCGCCCGCGGAGGCCGCGTCGATAGCCTATGACGACCTGCGCGAGCACCTGGGCGAGCGCATCGTCGTGCAGACGCGGTTCCGTACGACCCGCGTCGGCACGCTGAGCAAGTTTTCCAAGATGGAGTTGACGCTCACGGTCGACACGCCGACCGGCTCGAGCGAAATAACCATTCCGAGAGACAACGTGGTTCGCGCGACGCCGGCCGAGAAGCCGGTGGCGGCGAAGCGCTGACCGGACCTGCCGTGGCGAAACGCACCGACCTCAAGTCGATCCTGGTCATCGGTGCCGGGCCCATTGTCATTGGCCAGGCGTGCGAGTTCGACTATTCCGGCGCGCAGGCGTGCAAGGCGCTGAAGCAGGAAGGTTTCCGCATCGTGCTGGTCAATTCCAATCCGGCGACGATCATGACCGACCCGGAAACGGCCGACGCGGTCTACATCGAGCCGATCAACCGTGCCACGCTCGAACGCATCATCGCCAAGGAACGGCCGGACGCGCTGCTGCCGACGATGGGCGGCCAGACTGCGCTGAACTGCGCGCTCGATCTGGCCGATTGTGGAATTCTGGAAAAGTACAATGTCGAGTTGATCGGCGCCTCGCGCGAGGCGATCCGCATGGCCGAGGACCGCGAGTTGTTCCGCCGCGCCATGATCGAGATCGGCCTGGACTGCCCGAAAGCGGAAGTTGCGCGCACGCTCGAGCAGGCGCTCGACATCCAGACGCGGGTCGGATTCCCGACCATCATCCGGCCGAGCTTCACGCTCGGCGGCTCGGGCGGCGGCATCGCCTACAACCGCGAGGAGTTCGTCGAGATCGTCGCGCGCGGCCTGGAGCTGTCGCCGGTGCACGAGGTGCTGATCGAGGAATCGGTGCTCGGCTGGAAGGAATTCGAGATGGAGGTCGTGCGCGACACGGCCGACAACTGCATCATCGTCTGCTCGATCGAAAACCTCGACCCGATGGGCGTGCACACCGGCGATTCGATCACGGTGGCGCCGGCGCAGACACTGACCGACAAGGAATACCAGCGCCTGCGCGATGCCAGCATCGCCGTGCTGCGCAAGATCGGCGTCGACACGGGCGGCTCGAACGTGCAGTTCGGCGTCAACAGCGAGAACGGCCGCGTCGTCGTGATCGAGATGAACCCGCGCGTGTCGCGCTCGTCCGCGCTCGCGTCGAAGGCGACCGGATTTCCGATCGCCAAGGTCGCCGCCAAGCTCGCCGTCGGCTACACGCTCGACGAGCTGCGCAACGAGATTACCGGCGGCGCGACGCCGGCGTCATTCGAACCGACGATCGACTACGTAGTCACGAAGATTCCGCGTTTTGCGTTCGAGAAGTTCCCGTCTGCCGACTCGCGCCTGACGACGCAGATGAAATCGGTCGGCGAGGTCATGGCGATCGGCCGCACCTTCCAGGAATCGCTGCAGAAGGCGCTGCGTGGCCTCGAGACCGGCAAGGACGGCCTGAATCCCGGCAAGCTCGACCCCGGCAACGAAGATGACGTTGCGACGCTCAAGCGCGAACTGCGCGAACCGGGGCCCGAACGCCTGTTCTATGTCGCCGACGGCTTTCGCGCCGGGCTCGGCATCGACGAGATCTATGCGCTGACGCGCATCGACCACTGGTTTCTCGATCAGATCGCCGAGTTGGTCGAGATCGAAGGCCATGTGCGCAGCGGCGGGCTGGGCGCGCTCGACACTGCCGGGATGCGACAGCTCAAGCGCAAGGGTTTTTCCGATGCGCGCCTGGCGGCGCTGCTCGGCACCGACGAAGCGGCCGTGCGCACGTTGCGCCATGCGTTCGGCGTGCGCCCTGTGTACAAGCGCGTCGATTCGTGCGCCGCCGAATTCGCGACGACGACCGCGTACCTGTATTCGACCTACGAGGACGAATGCGAAGCGGAGCCGACCGGCCGCGACAAGATCATGGTGCTGGGCGGCGGCCCGAATCGCATCGGCCAGGGCATCGAGTTCGATTATTGCTGCGTCCATGCCGCGCTTGCGTTGCGCGAAGACGGCTACGAGACGATCATGGTCAACTGCAATCCCGAGACCGTCTCGACCGACTACGATACCTCGGACCGGCTCTACTTCGAGCCGCTGACGCTCGAGGACGTACTCGAGATCATCCACAAGGAAAACCCGAAGGGCGTCATCGTGCAGTACGGCGGGCAGACGCCGCTGAAGCTGGCGCGCGCGCTCGAAGCCAATGGCGCGCCGATCATCGGCACTTCACCGGATTCGATCGACCTGGCCGAGGATCGCGAGCGCTTCCAAAAGATGGTGACGAAGCTGAAGCTGGTGCAGCCGCCGAACCGCACCGCACGCAATCCCGACGAAGCACTGGCGCTGGCGCGCGAGATCGGCTATCCGCTGGTGGTGCGGCCGAGCTACGTGCTCGGCGGCCGCGCGATGGAAGTCGTGCATGGCGATGCCGACCTCAGGCGCTACATCACCGACGCGGTGCGCGTATCGAACGATTCGCCGGTGCTGCTCGACCGCTTTCTCGACAACGCGGTCGAAGTGGACGTCGATGTGGTCGCCGACGCCGAAGGCAACGTGCTGATCGGCGGCATCATGGAGCACATCGAGGAAGCCGGCGTGCACTCCGGCGATTCGTCATGCGCGCTGCCGCCGTATTCGCTGCCGGTCGCGGTGCAGGACGCGTTGCGTGTGCAGGTTGCGCAGATGGCGCGCGAGCTCAAGGTCGTCGGACTGATGAACACGCAGTTCGCGATCCAGACCGACGAGCAGGGCAACGCCACGATCTTCATTCTCGAGGTCAATCCGCGCGCGTCGCGCACGGTGCCGTTCGTGTCGAAGGCGACCGGCGTGGCGCTCGCCAAGATCGCGGCGCGCTGCATGGTCGGCAGGTCGCTGGCCGGGCAGGGGGCGACGCGCGAGATCGTGCCGAAGTATTACTCGGTCAAGGAAGCGATCTTCCCGTTCCTGAAGTTCCAGAACGTCGACCCGATCCTCGGTCCGGAAATGCGCTCGACCGGCGAGGTCATGGGTGTCGGACGCAGTTTCGGTGCCGCTTTCGCGCGTGCCCACGAGGCGGCCAACATCAACGCGCCGCGCGCCGGCAAGGCGTTCGTGTCGGTAAGGGATCCGGACAAGCAACGCCTGCTGCCGGTGGCGCATGAGCTGCTCAAGCGCGGCTTCAGCATCGTCGCCACCAGCGGCACCTGCGCCTTTCTTGCCGGGCACGGCATCGCGTGCGAGCGCATCAACAAGGTGCTCGAAGGCCGTCCACACATCGTCGACCTGATCAAGAACGGCGAGATCGTGTTCATCGTCAACACGACCGAAGGCAAGCAGGCGATTGCCGACTCGTTCTCGATCCGGCGCGAAGCGCTGCAGCAGCGCATCACCTATTCGACCACCATCGCCGGCGCGCGCGCGCTGCTGCACTCGCTTGATTTTCGCGGTGGCGGCGACGTTCACAGCCTGCAGCAGCTGCACAAGGAATTGGCATGAAACGTTCTCCGATGACGGCCAAAGGCGCCGAGCGCCTGCGCGCGGAGCTCGAGCGGCTGAAGTCGTCCGACCGGCCGAAGGTGATCCAGGCAATCGCCGAAGCACGCGCACACGGCGACCTGAAGGAAAACGCCGAGTACCACGCCGCGCGCGAGCAGCAGGGCTTCATCGAAGGCCGCATCCAGGCACTCGAAGCCGCGCTCAGTTACGCCGAAGTCATAGACGTCACCCGGCTGGCTGCCGGCGCGCGCATCGTGTTCGGCGCCACGGTCGAGCTGGCCGACGAAGGCAACGGCGAAGAAGTCAGCTACCAGATCGTCGGCGACCTCGAGGCCGACATCAAGCAGAAACTCATTTCGATCAGTTCGCCGCTGGCACGTGCCCTGATCGGCAAGAGCGAAGGGGACAGTTTCGATTTCGTCGCCGCCAATGGCACCAAGCGCTACGAAATCATTGCCGTGCGCTACGAAGCCTAGACCGAAGCGCCCGGCAACGGCGAGGCGAATCAATGGGCGAACTGAGTTTGCTGCTGCCCGATCTGGCGCACGTGAAGGCGCGCCTGCCGGCAGCGGTGCCTGCGGCGTGGCTCGTACGTGGCGACCGCTTGCCCGATGCTGCGCCGGGACGTGACATCGCCTTGCGCGAATGCTTCGAGTTCACCGGAACGGCGATTCCTTCGGCGGCGCTGACGCGCAGCCTCGATGCCGCCGATGCGGCCGGCGCGCTGTGGCTGCGTGCCGATCCGGCCTGGGTCATGGCCGACGCCGTGACGCTGCGGCTGCTGGCTTGTGGAAATATGGATTTGTCGGCATCCGACAGTGAGCAGCTGGCGCGCGCGCTGAAACCGCTGTTCGGAGACGCCGGCTTCCTGCTCGAACCGGCCACGCCGTCGCGCTGGTACCTGCGCTGCCCGGCCGGCGCCCAACTGCCGCCGTTCTCTTCGCCGCAGGCGGCGCTGGGCGACGACATCGCGCGTCACCTGCCGCAGGGCGAATCCGGACGACGCTGGCGCCACCTCATGAACGAGGCACAGGTGATCCTGCACAACCACGCGGTCAATGCCGTGCGTTCGAGGCGCGGCGCAGCACCGGTCAACAGTCTGTGGTTCTGGGGAGCCGGCGAGCTGCCGGACTGGGTCAGGACTACATACTCGATGGTGGCGAGCAGCGACGATATTGTCCATGCATTGGCGCGACTCGCCGGAATTCCTGTCGTCGGCACGATGGCCGATGCGCTCGATGCCGGGCGGGGCGAAGTCCGCGTGCTGGTCGATCTCGACGGTCCCCTGTCGATCGCCACGGGGGCGTGGGCCGAATCGGTACAGAAGGCGCTGGCCGAGCTCAGCGTGGCGCAGGTCGAATTGAAGTTCGCCAGCGGGGAGCGTTATCGATACCGGCACGGCCACCGTTGGCGTTTCTGGCGCAAGATTCCGCAGACGCGGGCGGCATGAAGACGCCGCGCATCGTGCGGCGGCCGCTTCCGGCCTTCCTTCCGGAGTTGCCTGTGCATCCGGTGTTGCGCCGGGTATTCGCGGCGCGCGGCGTGACGACGGCAGCGCATATCGACTACCGGCTCGGCGCGATGCTGCCACCGAATCTCGGCGGTATCGAACGGGCCTGCGCAATCGTTGGCGATGCAATCCGCAGACAGCAGCGCATCGTCGTCGTCGGCGACTTCGATTGCGACGGTGCAACCGGAACCGCGGTTGCACTGCGCGGCTTGCGGCTGCTCGGTGCGCGCAACGTGACCTACGGCGTTCCGAACCGCGCCGTGCACGGTTACGGCCTGAGTCCGGCGCTGGTCGAGGAACTGGCGCCGGGACGACCGGACCTGCTCATCACGGTGGACAATGGCGTGGCCGCGCACGCCGGAATCGCCGCAGCGCGGGCACGCGGCATGCGCGTCGTCGTCACCGACCATCACCTGCCCGGGGCGACGCTGCCCGACGCCGATGCGATGGTCAATCCGAACGCCGGCATTGAAGAGCCCCGCGACAGCTTGCGGCCGCAATATCTTCCCGCGCAAGATGCATGCCTGCGAAACCTGGCTGGCGTCGGCGTCATGTTCTACCTGTTGCTGGCGTTGCGCGCGAGCCTGCGCAACGGGGGCTGGTTCGCCGAAACCGGGGCTGCCGAACCGGATCTGTCGGTACTGCTCGACCTGGTCGCGCTCGGCACGGTCGCCGACCTGGTTGCACTGGATCAGAATAATCGAATCCTCGTCGAAGCCGGTCTGCGTCGCATACGTGCCGGCCGGGCCTGCGCCGGCGTTGCGGCGCTGTTGGACTGCGGCAAGCGCGATCGCGCCAGGGCCAGCGCGGCCGACCTTGGCTTCATCGTTGCGCCGAGGCTCAATGCCGCCGGCCGCATCGACGACATCAGCCTGGGTATCGAATGCCTGCTCGCAGACGATCCCGCCCGCGCGGCCGAGCTGGCGCAGCGCCTGTCGGCTCTGAACGCGGAGCGCCGCGGCCTGCAGTCGGACATGACCGGCCAGGCCGAAGCCACCGTCCACAAATGGATTTCGCAGCATGGCAGCGATGCGCTGCCGTTCGCGCTGGTCCTGTTCGAGCCGGACTGGCACCAGGGCGTCGTCGGGCTCGTTGCGTCGCGACTGAAGGACATGCTGCACCGCCCGGTGATCGCCTGCGCGCCGGCCGGCGAGGGCAGCGACGAAGTCAAAGGCTCGGGGCGATCGATCGCGGGCTTTCACCTGCGCGACGCGCTCGCGCACGTCGATGCAGCCTGCCCGGGATTGCTCGCGCGCTTCGGCGGCCATGCGATGGCGGCAGGTTTGACCCTGCGGCGCAGCGATCTCGCGCGGTTTGCCGAGGCGTTCGACCTCGCGGCGCGGCGGCACCTGCTGCCCGAACACCTCGACGCCGTCCTGTCGACCGATGGCGCCCTGGAAGCGACGGACTACACGCTCGACCTGGCGCGCCAGTTGCGCAGCGCGGGGCCCTGGGGCCAGGCATTTCCGGAGCCGTTGTTCGACGGCGAGTTCGACGTCTCCGCCACGCGCGCGGTCGGCGAGGCGCACCTGCGGTTGAAATTGCGCCCGTGCGGCCAGACGACCCAGCTCGACGCCATGCTGTTCAACGCCGAGCGTTGCGGTCCGTTGCCAGCGCGCATCCGCGCCGCATTCCAGCTCGAGATCGACGAATGGGACGGCACGCAGTCGCTGCGCCTGCTGCTGCGCCACGTCGAGCCGCTTTGAGCGGTCCGGCGCGGCCGGGCGCGTGCTTTTGCTATCATGCGCAACCCTTGTTGCTGCCTGCATGCATGATGATCGAAACCAATCCAATCCGCGCCCGAATCGCCGATCTGCAAAGTCGTGTCGCCTCCCTTAGGGGGTATCTTTGACTACGATGCCAAGCGCGAACGGCTCGAGGAGGTAACCCGCGAGCTGGAAAACCCGAACGTCTGGGACAACCCGGAACGGGCCCAGCAGCTCGGCAAGGAGCGCGCCTCGCTCGACCGCATCGTCAACGGCATACGCACGCTCGGCGACGGATTGAGCGGCGCGAACGAGCTTCTCGAACTGGCCGAGTCGGAGGCCGACGAAAGCACCGCCGCGGCCGTGTCCGGCGACGTCGATGCCCTGACGGCGCATGTCGAGAAGCTGGAATTCCAGCGCATGTTCTCCGGCAAGATGGACTCGCACAATGCGTTCGTCGACGTGCAGGCCGGCGCCGGCGGCACCGAGGCGCAGGACTGGGCCGAAATGCTGCTGCGCATGTACCTGCGCTGGTGCGAGGGCAGGGGCTGGAAGACCGAGCTGCTCGAAGTCAGCGCCGGCGATGTCGCCGGCATCAAGAGCGCGACGTTTCGCGTCGAAGGCGATTACGCCTATGGCTGGCTCAAGACCGAGATCGGCGTGCATCGCCTGGTGCGCAAGTCGCCGTTCGACTCGGACAATCGCCGCCACACGTCCTTCTCGTCGATCTTCGTCTCACCCGAGGTCGACGACGACATCGACATCACGATCAACCCGGCCGACCTGAAAACCGACGTGTATCGTTCGTCCGGGGCCGGCGGCCAGCACGTCAACAAGACCGAATCGGCCGTGCGCATCACGCACGTGCCGAGCGGCATCGTCGTGGCGTGCCAGACCGAGCGTTCGCAGCACGCGAACCGCGACCGGGCCATGAAGATGCTGAAGGCCAAGTTGTACGAGATGGAAATCCAGAAGCGCAACGTGGAAAAGGCCGCCCTCGAAGCGACCAAGTCGGACATCGGCTGGGGCAGCCAGATCCGCAACTACGTGCTCGACCAGTCGCGCATCAAGGATCTGCGCACCGGCATCGAGCGCACCGACACGCAGAAGGTGCTCGATGGCGACCTCGACGAGTTCATCGAGGCGAGCCTGAAGTCGGGCCTCGAAGCCGGCGCGAAGCGCGCGGATGCGTAGTTGCGGCAAATCGCTTTGCGTTCACCCTGGGCGCAGGCGCCTCGCGCCGAAGTCGACGGATCCAATGGCGATGCTTCGACTTCGCTCGCTGCGCAAGCTACGCTCAGCACGAACGGCATTGCGCCGCGCACACGTGGATTGACAGATGACCGAACCAAGAAAACCTGTAACGCAAGTCATCGGCGGAGCCGGAATCAGTGATGCATCGCGCTTCGGCGAGGCGCCCGAGGCGATTCACGTCGACGAAAACAAGCTGATCGCCGAACGCCGCGAGAAGCTGAAAGCGCTGCGTGCGCAGGGCAATGCCTTTCCGAACGATTTCCGGCCGGATGCGTTCGCCGGAGACCTGCAGGGTGAGTTCGACGGCAAGGATGCGGCAGCGGTCGAAGCTGCGCAGCGGCGCGTCGATGTTGCCGGCCGGCTGCTTGCCAAGCGCATCATGGGCAAGGCCAGTTTCGTGCAGATCCAGGACATGACCGGCCGCCTGCAGCTGTTCCTGCAGCAGAGCACGCTTGGCGACGTCTACGATGCGTTCAAGGCATGGGACGTCGGCGACATCGTCGCTGCCGAAGGCGTGCTGATGCGCACGAAGACCGGCGAGCTTTCGGTAAAAGTGGAAAAGTTGCGCCTGCTGACCAAGTCGTTGCGGCCGCTGCCGGACAAGTGGCACGGGCTGTCGGACGTCGAGCAGCGCTATCGGCAGCGCTACGTCGACCTGATCATCACGCCCGAGGCGCGGCGGGTCTTCGCGCTGCGCTCGGCCATCATCCGCTTCATCCGCCAGTGGCTGGAAGCGGCGCCGCGCCGCTTCATGGAAGTCGAGACGCCGATGATGCATGTCATTCCGGGTGGCGCCACGGCGCGGCCGTTCAGGACGCACCACAACGCGCTCGACATGGACCTTTACCTGCGTGTCGCGCCGGAGCTGTACCTCAAGCGCCTGACCGTGGGCGGGTTCGACCGCGTCTACGAGATCAATCGCAACTTCCGCAACGAAGGCGTCTCGACCCGGCACAACCCCGAATTCACGATGCTCGAGTTGTATCAGGCATATGCGACTTACAACGAGATCATGGACCTGACCGAGTCGATGATCCGCGACACCGCGCGCGCCGTCACCGGCGCCACGCTGCTGCAATGGGAAGGCAGCGAAATCGACGTCGGTCCGCCGTTCCGGCGCTGGCGCATGGAAGACGCGGTGCTCGAACTCAATCCGGAAATCAACCGCTCCGACCTGCGCAACCGCGCGGCGCTGGCGGCGCACTGCGCACGCCTGAAGATTCCGGTGAAAAGCGACTTCGGCTGGGGCAAGCTGCTGCTGTCGATCTTCGAGCACACGGTCGAACATACGCTGATCCAGCCGACGTTCATCACGGCGCACCCCACCGAGGTTTCGCCGCTGGCGCGCGCGAACGATGCCGACCCCGGCATCACGGACCGCTTCGAGCTGTTCATCAACGCCAAGGAACTGGCCAACGGCTTCTCCGAGCTGAACGATCCGGAGGACCAGGCCGAGCGTTTCCGCGCCCAGGTTGCCGCGAAGGACTCGGGCGACGACGAGGCCATGCATTTCGATGCCGACTACATCCGTGCGCTGGAGTATGGTCTGCCGCCGACCGGCGGCCTCGGCGTCGGCATCGACCGGCTGGTGATGTTCCTGGCCAACGTGCCTTCGATCCGCGACGTGCTGCTGTTTCCGTATATGCGGCCCGAGGGCTGAGGGGGCCCCGTTGTCGGGGTCCGGCCCACTTTGCGCGACCTTCACCGATGCCGTCGGCGAATATGCTAGGCTAGAAACGGGCCAGAACCTGCTGATATCGAAAGTGATTCGCGCGGCCGTTGGAGCCCCCGAACGCCGTCGATCGGGCAGAGGATGCACAGGGTGAATATTCTTATCGTTGACGATCAGCAGTCCGCGCGCACCATGATGCGGCACGTGGTCGAGGGCATCAGCCCCGGGGTCAACGTCACGGATTTCGAAGACCCGATCGCCGCGCTGCAGTGGTCCGAGCAGAATGCGATCGATCTGCTGCTGCTGGACTACCGCATGCCGGGCATGGACGGCCTGAAATTCGCGCGCAATTTCCGCCGGCCGTTGATCAAGCGCGACGTGCCGATCGTGCTGATCAGCGTCGTCGGCGACGAGCCTGTGCGCCAGGCGGCGCTGGATGCGGGCGTCATCGATTTCCTGGTCAAGCCCGTGCGTCCGCGTGAACTTCGTTCGCGCTGCCGCAACCTGCTGTCGCTGCGCCAGCAGGGCGAATCGGTCAAGGAACGGGCGCGTTCCCTCGAACGGCAGGTGCTCGAGGGCTTGCGCGAGGTGGACGAACGCGAGCGCGAGACGCTGTTCCGGCTGGCCAAGGCAATCGAGCTGCGCGACTTCGGCACCGGTGCGCACCTGATGCGCATGTCGCGCCTGACCGGGTTGATCGCCGAAGGGCTCGGGCTGCCGGAAGACGAGGTGCGCATGCTCGAACTCGCCGCGCCGCTGCACGACATCGGCAAGATCGGCATACCCGATGCCATCCTGCTCAAGCGCGGTCTGCTGACCGCCGACGAACTGGCGGTCATGCGTACCCACCCGCAGATCGGTTTCGAGATCCTGCGCGGCAGCAACAGCCGGTTCATCCAGCTCGGTGCGTCGATTGCGCTGCGCCACCACGAGCACTGGGACGGCGGTGGTTATCCCGGTCGGCTGGCAGGCAACGACATTCCGCTGGCCGCCCGCATCGTGGCGCTGGCCGACGTATTCGACGCATTGATTTCCGAGCGCCCCTACAAGCCGGCGTGGCCGCACGAGGAGGCCGTGGCCTACGTGCGCAGCCAAAGCGGAAAGCACTTCGATCCGGCCTGCGTGCAGGCTTTGTTCGAGGATATGGCACAAGTTGTGCAAATCCAACAGACGCAACTGGTGCCTCCCCCGAACCTGAACTTCTGACCTGGATCGACGCATGCGCGGATTTCGGCAATTCCTGCTGTCGCGCTTCCGCAACCGACAGGACAGCGAACACGAACAGGCCCTGATCCGTCTGGCGATTGCGGTCCTGATTCTGGTCTATCTGCTCGGGGTCCTGTCGGTTTCCGCGGGCGACGACAAGCCGTCCGGCCTGGTCTGGGCCGGCCGCGTCATCATGATGGAAACGGTGCTCGGGCTCGGCCTGGTGCTGGCGATCCTGGCCCGACCGTCGCCCAACAACCTGCGCCGCTACATCGGCATGGTCGCCGACTATTCGACGCTCGCCGTGATGATGATCCTGTACGACCGCGACCTGGCGCTGTTGTACGTGGTCTATCTGTGGGTGACGATCGGCAACGGCCTGCGCTATGGGCCGCGTTTCCTGGCGGTTGCGATCGGCATGGCAGGCATCTCGTTCACGCTGGTGGTGACCAACAGCGACTACTGGGCCGGTAACCAGGCGTTGGCCTGGGGCCTGCTGCTCGGGCTCGTGGCGATTCCTGCCTACCTGTCCTCCCTATTGCGCGCGTTGACGCGCGCCAGCGAAGAGGCGCGCCGCGCCAACGACGCCAAGACGCACTTCTTGGCGAACATGAGCCATGAATTCCGCACGCCGCTGAACGGTATCGTCGGCATGTCGGAACTCCTGGTCACGACCAAGCTCTCGCCGGAACAACGCGAGTGCGCCGAGGTGATCCAGACCGCGTCGCGTTCGCTGCTGATCCTGATCGAGGACGTGCTCGACATCTCGGCGATCGAAGCGGGCAAGCTGCGCCGCTTCGACATGGATTTCAGCCTGAAACAGCTCCTGAACGGTATCCAGACCATGCTGCAGCAGGCTGCATCCGCGAGGAACCTGGATTTCGAAATCGATATCGCCGATTCGGTTCCGGATGCGCTCAACGGCGATGCCAACCATCTGCGCCAGATCCTGGTAAACCTGCTCGGCAACGCGATCAAGTTCACCGAGCGCGGCAGGGTAACCCTTCGCGTGTTCGCGCTCGAGTCGTCGGCAGCGAAGCTGCAATTGCGCTTTTCGGTCACCGACACCGGCATCGGCATTCCGCAGGATGCGCAAAACCGCATCTTCCGCGCCTTCGAACAGGTCGATTCGAGCCAGTCGCGGCGCTTCGGTGGCACGGGCCTGGGCACGACCATCGCCAAGGCGCTGACCGAATTGCTCGGCGGCAACCTGGCTTTCGAGAGCGAAGTCGGACGCGGCTCGCATTTCTGGGCCGACATTCCCTTCGTGCCCGCGCAGCAGGCCGTCGTCGCCGAGGACCCTGCAGTGCCGGCGCAGTCCATGAACGTGATCGCATTCGACGATCCGTTCGTGCGCCACCGCGCCCGCGTGCGTCCGATGCGGGTGCTGATCGGCGACGACCAGCCGGCCAACCTGCTGGTCCTGCGACGCATGCTCGAGAAGGCCGGCCACAGCGTGCAGTCGGCCGGGGATGGGGAAAGCGTTTTGCAGGCACTCGAGGAATCGAGTTTCGATGCGGTCATCATCGACCTGCACATGCCGAAGTTCAGCGGCACGGACGTGATAAAGCAGGCGCGCGTGATGGAGGCAGGGCGCCCGCGCACGCCGTTCATCGTGCTGAGCGCCGATGCGACGTCGGACGCCGTGCGTGCCAGCGACCTCGTGGGTGCCAATGCCTACCTGACCAAACCCGTGGCGGCACGGCCGCTGCTCGATGCACTGGCAGAGATCGCCACCAGCGTGCCGGCCAGCGCGCTATCGGCAACGGAGTCGACGCCGGCACCGAGGGCGGAGGGGGAAATCATCGCGCGCGCGACGCTCGACGACCTGTTCGATCTCAAGCTGGGCCGCGATTTCCTCAAGTTGTTCGTCGGGGAATGCATCCGTGACGCAGTGAAATGCATCGCCGAACTCGAACGGTGCGGTACGGGCGGAGACTGGGACGGCTACCGCGAGACCTGCCACGCGCTGAAGGGTGTCGCCGGCAACGTCGGCGCAGTCAAGCTCGCCACGAGTGCATCGGAGATCATGAAGTTGCCGAACTGGCAGCTCCCGGCGCAATGGCGCACGCGGACCAGCGAACTGGCCCATAACCTCGACGACGCCCGCGCCGCACTGCACGACGCAGTCGCAAGCGCCGCTGTCGGTCAAGGCAGCGGCGAACCGGTCTGACGACGCCGGCCTCAGCCGGCGCCGCTCGCCGCCAATCCGATCTGCCCGACCTGGCTTTCCTGGGAGTTCGCGGGACGGCGCAGCTGTGCACGCACCAGCCGCTCCATCGTGCGCAGCGATTTTTCGCCGAGCTGCATCGCCGTGTCGACCCAGATTTCGGTGACGTTCATCAGTTCCTCGAAGCTCACCGGATGACACGCTGCATGCACCCGATTCATCGCCAGCCGCGCATGACCGATGCGCTGGTTGCGACGGATCACGTCCTGCACCGCGGCAACGCCTTGGCCGCGCGGCACGAGCACGTCGACCACGCCCATCTCGTACAGTTCCTCGGTCGAATAGATGCGGCCGTCGAGCATCATGCGCTCGGCCTTGCTCGGGCTGATGCGCCGACACAGGAACGAGTACGCGCCCATGCCCGGGAACAGGTCGAACAGCACTTCGGGGAAGCCCATGCCGGCGCCGCATTCGGCGACGATCGTCTGGCAGCACAAGGCTGCCTCGAATCCGCCACCGAGCGCATCGCCCTGCACCAGTGCGATCGTGTGCGCGTCTTCGTTGAGATGGCGATGGAAGCCATAGGCGACCTCGACGCATTGACGCGCGTAGGCCAGCAGGCTCGAGCGGTCCTGCAACCGGATCAGGCGACAGAACAGGTCCAGGTCGCCGCCGAGGTTGAACACGTCGGCCGACGAGGCCAGCACCACGTGACTGATCGGACGCTGTCTGGCCAGCTGCAGCGGCAAACGCAGTTGTCCGGCAGTGCGCAGCTGGAACTCCCGCAATTCCTTCAGCAGCGTCGTCGAGAAGCACGGCCGATAGGCGCTGTCGTTGGGAAAGTTCCGCGCATGCATGTGGCACCAAAACGTGCCGCTGGCGCTGTCTTCGTGGGTGCGCAACGTGTTGTAACCCACTTCA
>DATNFS010000076.1:0-33905 GCA_035606275.1 Rudaea sp. | reverse complement strand
GCCCTTGTGGCAATCGATGCAGGTTTGACCCGCGTCCTTCGCCGCCATGTGCTTCTTGTAGATCGTCTGCTTCTGCTTGTCGCCGCTCATCGCCTCGAAACTGTGGCAGTTGCGGCATTCCTGCGAGTTGACCGATTTCATGCGTGCCCATTCGTGCGTGGCCAGCTCCATGCGGTGCGCCTCGAATTTCTCGGGCGTATCGATGTATCCGGTGATGGCGCCCCAGACTTCCTTGCTCGCCTGGATCTTGCGGATGATCTTCGGTATCCAGGCATGCGGCACGTGGCAATCCGAGCAGATGGCGCGCACGCCGGTGCGATTGCTGTAATGGATCGTCTGCTGGTATTCCTTGTAGACGTTGTCGCGCATCTCGTGGCAGCCGATGCAGAACCCGAGCTGGTTGGTCGCTTCCATGCCGGTGTTGAACCCGCCCCAGAAGACGATGCCGGCAAAAAAACCGGCCAGCAGCAGGGTCAGCAGGGAATACCGCGCCGACGGCCTGCGCAGGAAGCGCCACGAGCGTCGCAGGAGTCCGGGGTTTTGCTTGCTCATCGGCGGACCCTTGCGCGTGCTAGCGGAAGCTGTAGCGGTAGGCAATGAATACGGTATTGACCGTGTAGTTCGGCGCCTGCTGATTCGTCGGCAGCAGCGTCGTCGGGGTGTAGCCGAGCAAATAGGCGCTGTAGTAGTAATCGTTGGACTTCAGGCGCTGATACAGGTAGCCCACGAACATGCTGGAGGTCTTGTCGAACTGATAGGCGCCGGTAACCTTGAACTGCGTCAGCTCGCTGCTGATGTTCGGCGTCTCGCCCTGGTTGCCGACCGCCGGCGGGATGTTCTGCACCAGCGTCGTGATGTACTTGGTCTTGGCCAATGAGTAGGTCAGATCCTCGGCGACATCCAGCTTGCCCTTGAGGAAACCCTTCTGCTTGCCGTTGAGGCCAAGCGTGTTGTCGCGGTCGGCAAGATCGTTGCTCCACAGCGTCGTCAGCGGTGCAACGGCGTTGCGTCCGGTGGCGGTCAGCAGCTCGCGCGTGCGCTTCTGCCAGCTTGCATATGCGCCGAAGGACACGTCTTCCGAAACAGCGTAGTTGGCGTCGAGATTCGCGCTGGACGAATCACCGTTTTGCACGCCCAGCGTCGAGTCGAAGTAGTCGTCCCGGGTATGGCGCCCGTTGAGACCGAGGCTGAACTTGTCGCTCGCCTGCCACGTGACGCCGGCCTTGTACAGGTCTTCCTTGCGCGAGGCATCGAAGAAGGCGATGTAGCCGAAATTCTCGAAGCCCTGGTTGTTGGCCTGCATCGGGTTGTAGAACGAACTGTTGACGTCCGCCTTGCGGCGTCCGTAGGTGTAGCCGGCATTGAAGTCGACGGTTTCGGCGAATTTGAGCTTGTACGTCGCCGCCAGCCGGTTTTCCGTATCCTTTGGCACCTGCACGCAGGACGCGTCCGTGTAATAGCCGGCATTGGCCGGCGACAGGCTGCCCTGGGCGTTGTTGGCAAGCGGGTTTTCGCACCAGCGCTCGATGCGATCGTATTCGTAACCCAGATGCAGGCGTTGGCGCGCGTCGATGCGCCAGTCGCCGCCCAGGTCGAACTGGTAGCGCTTGTTGCTCATCGGGATGTTGACGGCGGTTTCCTTGGCGCCGCCGAGGTCCAGGAACGTGTAGCTGTACGACGGCGTGCTGTTGTCGCGTTCGTTGTACTTGAAACCTGCGCTGAAGCTCAGTGCGTTGGTCGCCTGCTCGGTGAATTTGAGATCGGCGTGCTTCGTCACCACGCGGCCGTCCAGCGATCCCACCGGCAGCGTCAGCACGGTATTCGGCGTCGTCGTGTAGGTGCCGTCATAGCTCGCGTTCTGCGTGGTGCGGGCGTACGACAGGCCGCCGGTCAGTTTGGTCGCAGGGCTGAAGATGTAGCCGCCGGTCACGTTGAACTGATGGAAGTAGTTGTTCGGCGGCGTGCTCATCGTCGAAATCGGGAATGCCGCACCGGGCGATGTCCCGCCTGGAGGAACCGGCGCGTTGCCCGTGCCGCCGGAGACATACGGGTTGGACCAGGAGATCCCGGCGTAGTCGTCGTGGAACAGGGAGCCGTAATAGCCGAAGCTCACGAAGCCCTGTTTGCCGGTCCAGTTCAGTGCCAGGTTGAACGTATCGGTCTTGTACTGGGTCGGGTTCATCAGGATGGCGATACGTTCGCCGCCGTAGTTGAAACCGCCGGAACTGGTCAGGTTGTAGGCATCCGTGCCCGAGCCGATCAGCCTGGCGCCCGATTGATCGAGGCGCTTGTAGTCGAATTTCACTGCCCACTCGGGCCCGAAGTGATATCCGAAGCTGACGGCCGAGTTCTCGCGCTGCGTGTAGACGTCTTCGCCGCGATACGCGGCGAGCTGGTCCGGGGTGAGAGACTGCGTTCCCTTGTTGCTGCTGTTGAGTACGCCGCCGACGTTGGTCGTCGTCGTGTTGATCACGCCGAACGTGGGCGGAAGCGTGAAGACATTGCTGCCGATGGCGCCGAGGAACGGCGTCTGGAAGCCGTCCGTCGTGTAATGGCGCAGTTCATCGTAGCTGACGCCGGCGCTCCAAAGACCCTGGTCGGTGACCTTCAGCCCGGCATCACGCGAGGTCGTGCCAAGATTGTTTCCGCTGGCTTCCAGGCGCGTGGTCCCGCTGCCCATGCCGTAGGCGTCCCCGCCGCGCACGTTGAAATTTCCGAGCAGGTAGAGGCCGGAATCGTTCAAGCCGTTGTACTCGCCGAACTTCGTCGAGCTGCTGTCGACCGCCGTGGCGCCGATGTCGAAGTAGTTGATCGGGTACAGCAGCGCGTTAAGGTCGTCGTTGCCGGCATCCTGTGCAAGTGCCGCGCCGGGTGCGAGGCACATCGCGACCAGGCTGCAACGTATCGCCAGGGAGATGGCGCTGACGGCGAATTTTCTTTCACCCGTATTCATGGCAACCCCCAAAGTCCCGAGATCAGTGATGCAGGAACGCGCCGGTCGGCGAGTTGGAGCCGTGCACCATGACGTGGCAGTTCATGCAGGCGCGTCCGACCGCGTTCGCATTCGGATTGCCGCCCTTGACCGCGCCACCGCCCTGGATGCCGGCGACAGCGGTGCCGTACGGAGCCTGGCTGTTGTGCGGACCGTCGTGGCATTCATCGCACAGGAACGGCGGGCGCGACTTAAGCAGCGGCGTGATGTTCGAGCCGTGCGGCGTGTGGCAATTGGTGCAGTCTTCAGTGACCGGCTGGTGTTCCCACAGGAACGGGCCGCGCTTCTCGGCATGGCAGGTGAAGCAGGTTTCGGTCACGGTATTTTTTGCCAGCAGCTTGGGTCCTGCCGAGCCGTGCGGATTGTGACAGTCCGAGCACGCCATCTTGCCGACGTCGAGCGGGTGCGTGGAGATCTGCTTGATCTGCGCACGCTGCTCCTTGTGGCAGTTGAAGCAGACGGTCGGCTGCTCGGTCTTGACCAGCATCGGATCCTTGGCGGCATGCACCGTATGGCAATTGGCGCATGCCACATCGTTGGTCTGGTGCTGGCTGCCCGGCCAGTGCATCCGCAAGCCATCCTTGTGGCAGGTCAGGCAGGCTTCGGTCTGCGCTGTCGGACTGCTGGGTACATAACCCGCGGTCGTGTGTTTTGATCCGAAGATGACGTCCGGCGCCGGGCGTGGGCCCTTGCCTTCGGTGCTGCCGGCCAGGTGGTCCTTGCTGGCGCCGTGGCAGGACTGGCAACTGGGCGTCCGTCCGTCACCGGTAACGCCGTGCGGGGTCTGGTAGATCGCCAGAATCGGCTTGCTCTCCGATTCGTCATGGCACTTCGTGCAGGTCGCGTCTGCGGCGTGCCGCGCGTCCGGCGCGGCTGCGGTTTCGGCCGCCCATGCCGGCGCGACGGATCCGAAGATCGCCCACATCAGTAATGCTGCCAGACTCACCGGGAATTTCATGTAGCCCCCCAAATCGTCAGATGTCGGCGGATGCATTTCCGTCGGCGCAATTCCTTGGCGGATGAACGTGCGCGGCCTTTTCCTTCAGAGCGAGAGGATCCAGTCGACGAGGTTCTTGATCTGCGCCATGTCTTTTGCCGGCGAGGTCTCGACGATCTTGTGCTCTTCCTCGTGGCCGTCCGGGAATTTGGCTTTTTCGCCGGAAGTGATGTGTTCGATCAGGCGCGCTTCGCCGTTGTCCTTGCCCTTGTATTTTTCCGCCACCTTCTTCCAGGCCGGGCCATCCTTGTCTTTTTCGATTGCATGGCATTTGAAGCAGTTGTTCTGCCGGGCCAGAGCCTTGGCTGCGTCGACGTCGACGGCCGCCCTCGCAGCGAGGGAAAAGGTCAGGCCAATACTCAGGGCCGCGAATGCAAACTTGCGCTGGACGGAGATAGGGTTCATTTGTTTTTTTCCCTTCGCTGGGCGTGGCAATTTGACTGGCCTCGCCGCGCAGAATGCACGCTTCGCCGCAGGCCGATATGATCCAGATCAATTTCGAGTGACGGGAACGCAATCGATCACCGCCGGCCGGTGCGACGGCCGGCGCGATCACCGGTGGGCCGCATGCAGGAAGGACCACTCGCCGCAAACGCGCGTCCGCCTTGCTTCCCATGCGCCAGGCCGGCCAGCGGTGAAATTGATGCAAGTCAAGCGGTCGAAGCAGCCCTGGCGGCAGACTGGCGTCGGTAAACCCGGACGAAGAGGAAGCCGCCATGATCGCCAGTGTCCATGTCCAGCCACGTAGTCCTGCGGAGCACGGTTCACAGGAAATGCATTGGAAGGAAGTGCTGCGCGACGGCACGTCGGTGCTGATCCGGCCGATCCACGGCGAGGACGCCGGGCTCGAGCGGCGCTTCATCGAACGTCTATCACCGGAGGCGCGTCGCCTGCGCTTTCTCGGCGAAATCAAGACGCCGAGCGCGGCGATGATCGACCAGCTCACCCATCCGCAAGCCGGGCGCGACGCGGCGTTTGTCGCATTGATCGCCGACGGCGCCGAGAAGCGCGAGATCGGCGTTGCGCGCTTCAGCGCGCGCCCGGACAATCTGGCTTGCGAATGCGCGGTCGTGGTCAGCGACGAATGGCGGGGTCGCGGCCTGGCAACCGTGCTGATGCGCCACCTGATCGACATCGCGCGTCAACGCGGCATCGAATGCATGTATTCGGTCGACCTGGCGGGCAACCACGGCATGCAGGAGCTGGCTGCGCACCTCGGGTTCCAGCGCAAGGCCGATCCGGACGACGCATCGCAGGTGCTGCACACGCTCGACCTGAAAGCGGCGACCGTCTGACGCGGACGCCGCGTTGGCTGAAGGGACGGCCCTCGACGGGAGGAACCCGATGTCGCGCTCCGGTTCGTGCCGGCCGGTGGACTTGTTGCGGCGGAGCGTGGTGCCGGGCTGAAGATCGAGAGCGGCGCGCGATTGCCAGGAGATCGGGAGAGGCGCGCGATCCAGAAGGGCCGGTGCCGCGCTTTTTCAGGCAGCCTGGCCGGCAACGGCAGAACGGTTCTCGATGCTCTTGAGCAATCCGCGCAGCCGCGCCGGGGTGATTGCCGCGACCGATTCCGCGATCGCGGGCAGGCGATGGGCCGCGCTCTCGAGGATATGTTTCAGCATCCGCGCGAAATCCGAGTCGACATCGGGGTCCGGCTTGCGGTTCAGACGATTGCGGAACACGGTCGCGATCGCGCGAACCAGGTGATCTTCCAGGCGCAGGGTGCGCTGGCGTGCGTTGCCCGCGACGGTGCGGCGCAGTTCCGCGATGCCGCCGGCCAGATCCTCGAGCGGTGCGACGATCTGCGAGAGGTCCTCGCTGATGCGCCGCCGCGCACCCTCGGACAACAGGTGCAGATCGAGCAGCAGTGCGACATCGTCGGGCAGCTCGTACAGCGCGCTGCGCAGCTCTGCGGCGAGTTGGGCAGTCCTGGAAAGATGATCGCAGATTTCCTTGGGCATCCCCGACGACATGCCGCCTTTCGCGGCGTATTCGAATGCCTGCAGGCAGGCTTCGACATCGGCCACGAAACGGACTGCAGCGATGTCGGTGCGGCCGATGTCCTCCATCAGCTGCGCCGTCTCGTGCGGCGTGAAGGAAAAAGCCGGTTTTCCTGGATTCATTGCGCTCACCTGGCCGATGCTGCGTGAAGAATGCGCTGCACGATGGAATGGCGTCTTGACCTGGATCAACATGCTGCGCTGCGGTCGGCTCTACCTTTGTGCCGGGCGGGATCGGACGTCGGTCCGACCCGGAGCAAGCAACCGGACAGGAGCCGCGTCATGTTCAAGCACATACTGTTGCCGACCGACGGATCGAAGCTTTCCGAGAAATCCGTCAAGCAGGGCGTTCGCATGGCCAAGGCACTCAACGCCAAGGTCACGGCATTGCACGTCGTGCCGAAGTTCCACACCTTCACGTATCAATCCGACATGCTCGAGAGCACACGCCGGGAATACGAAGCCGACGCGGCCGAGCGCACGAAGAATTACCTGGAGTTCGTCCGCAAGGTTGCCGCCGGGTCGGACGTGAAATGCGACACTGCCCAGGTCGCCAGCGACCAGCCGTTCAGGGAAATCATCAAGGCGGCCGAGAAAAAGGGCTGCGACCTGATCCTGATGGCATCGCACGGCCGGCGCGGCATCGAGGGTTTCCTGCTCGGCAGCGAAACGCAGAAGGTCCTGACGCACAGCACCGTTCCGGTACTGGTCTATCGTTGATCCCGGCCGCGCGCTTCCTGCTCGAGCGCGCAGGCAGACGACTGCGGAAACGCAAACGCATGGCGTGCGCCGCGCAAGCCGGCCTGCGACACCCCCTTGGTCGCGTCGGCCAAGGCTTTCTTGCCGCCTCGGCGATCAATTGGCGGCCCGGTTCTGGCGCACGCCGCCGGAGCCTGTTACACGTTGTTACACAGTGTTGCCGGACGGACACGCTGCCGTTTCGCGTGGCGCCTAACGTGTGCGCATCGCCAAACGCCCGGAGTCTGGAACATGAACGCCGCCGTCATTGCAACCCGTCCCGTTTCCGCCAACAAGCAGCGCTCGCCGCTTGCCGCGCAGAGTCCCGCGAATGCGGCGATACGCCTCGAGGACCTGCGTGCACTCGTGCCGGTTCTGCAGCGCCGGCTCGAGCCCGGACAGCACCTGTACCGCGCGGGCCAGCCATTCCACGCGCTGTATCTGGTGAACAGCGGCTTCCTCAAGACCTGCCTGATCGACGAGGACGGACGCGAGCAGGTGACCGGCTTTCGCATGCGCGGTGACCTGATCGGCGTCGAGTCGATCGGCATGCCGGTCCATGCCTGCGATGCGATTGCGCTCGATACCTGCGGCGTATGGGAGCTGCCTTACCCGGAAATGCTCACCGCCTGCGCGCGCATGCCCGAGTTGCAGGCGCAGTTGACGGCCGCGCTGGCTGCGGAAATCCGCAGTGATCGCACGCGCATGCTCGCCATGGGTACGTTGAGCGCCGAGCAGCGTGTTGCGGCGTTCCTGCTCGATGTCGCCGCCCGGCACGACGCGCTCGGCTTCAGCGCACGCCATTTCGTGCTGCGCATGAGCCGGGCCGATATCGGCAGCTACCTCGCGCTCAAGCATGAAACGGTCACGCGCGCACTGACGCGCCTGACCCAGCAGGGCTGCATCGAGATCGAGTGGCGCGAGGTGCGCATTCTCGACGCCATGGCGCTGCGCGCGACGATCCACAACGATCCGCGCCTGCACTGAGCGGCGCCGCGGCAGCGGCGGCACGACCAGGCGGATCAGCGCCGGTCGAGGATGCGGCGCAGCTCGGCGGAAAGATCCTCGCGCCGATAAGGTTTCTGCAGCAGGACAAAATCACCGGCGCTTCGGTTGCCGCTTTCCTGGGCCGAGTGTTCGTAACCCGACGTGAGCAGAACCGGCAGCCCGGGACGCCGGTGGCGCGCCTCGTGCGCCAGCTCGACGCCGTTCATGCCGGTCCCGAGCACGACATCGGAAAACAGCAGGTCGATGTCGGCGTGCTGTGCCAGCGCCGCGAGCGCCGAGCCGGCATCCGACGCGGCGATCACCTTGTAGCCGAGCGAACGCAGGAATGCGACCGCGATCTCGCGCACGTCGGCTTCGTCCTCGACGACCAGCACCGTTTCGTTGCCGCGCGGTACGGAGTGTGAGGCCGGTTTGGCTTCCTCGTCCGCGAAGGATTTTGCCGCCGGCAGATGCAGGTCGATGCGCGTGCCGCGGCCGGGCTGGCTCTCGGCGGCCAGGTGGCCGCCCGATTGCTTGATGAAGCCGTAGACCATGCTAAGACCGAGGCCGCTGCCCTTGCCGTGCTCCTTGGTCGTGAAGAACGGTTCGAACGCGCGTGCGAGCACGTCGGGGGCCATGCCCTGGCCGGTGTCGCGCACCGTGAATACGACATAGTCGCCCGGCGCCAGTTCGCCGCCATCGTCGGTGCCGATCCGCTCGTGCCTGGCGGAGATGACCAGTTGTCCGCCGCGCGGCATCGCATCGCGCGCATTCAGCGCCAGGTTGACCAGCGCGTTGTCCAGCTGCCCCGGATCGACGAACACCTTCGGGACATCCGCCGCGCAGGAAATTTCCAGGCCGACCGTCTCGCCGAGCGTGCGCCGCAGCATGGCGCCGAGTTCGGTCAGCAAGCGCGCCGGATCGCTGGCGCGCGGCGCAAGCCGCTGGCGCCGCGCGAACGCGAGCAGCTTGCGCGTCAGTTCGGCACCGCGTCCGACCGCGCGCAATGCACTGCTGATGATCTCGCGCGCTGCCGGGCGGTCGGCCAGCTCGTCCTCGAGAATCTGCAGGTTGCCCGACACCACGGTCAGCAGGTTGTTGAAGTCGTGCGCGACGCCGCCGGTGAGCTGGCCGATCGCATCCAGTCGCTGCGAGTGGGACAACTGCTCCTCGGTATGCGCGCGCTGCATCGCCGACGCCAGCAGGTTCGCCACCGATTGCAGGAAGTGCAGCGCGTCGTGGTCGAAATGACGCTGTTCGCGTTGCATCGCGACCAGGGCACCGGTCGGCTCGCCGAGATCGATCAGCGGGACGACGACGGCATCGCCGAACCCGCTGCCGGCAAGCAGCGCGCGATCCATGACGATGGCGCGGTCCGAACCGGCGGCCGTTTCGTCGCGCCGGTCCGGGATGAGCGCGCTCCACGACATGCCGTCGAGCAATTCGGGCGCGACGCCGTGTGCCGCGCGAGTCTGCGCCTGTCGCCCGTGCCGGAACACGATCGCGGCCGCGTCGATTGCCAGCGCCTCGACGACGAGCTTCGGTGCGTGCGCCAGCGCGACGTCGAGGTCGGGCGAAGCCAGCGCATGCTGACCGATCTGCGCGACGACCGCGTCGTAACGCGCGCGCGCGATCGCCTGGCGCGCGCGCTGCGTTTCGGAGATGTCGCGGATCGAGGCGAGGAACATGCGACCTTCCGGCGTATTGATCGGGCTCAGTGCGATCTCGACCGGAAACTGCTGGCCATTGCGCTTGAGTCCGGTCAGCTCCTGTCCCGATCCCATCGGTCGCAGGCGCGGATTGTCGATGTAGGTTTGCCGGTGCCCGTGGTGCACATCGCGCGCCGCCGGCGGCATCAGCATTTCGACCGGCTGGCCCTGCAGTTGCGCCTCGTCGTAGCCGAACAGCCGTTCGGCCTGCGGGTTGGCGCGCACGATATGACCGGCGCGGTCGACCACGACCATCGCGTCCGGGGCAGCCTCGAACAGTTCACGGAACATGGGCGCCATGCGGATCGCGTTGCACGCGTGCGGAAAAAAGGTAGCCGGCGCCGCGTACCGACTTGATCAGGTCCGGTTTCGCGGCGTCCTTCTCGATCTTGCGCCGCAGTCTGCCGATCTGCACGTCGATGGAACGGTCGTAGGGACCGGCTTCGCGGCCGTGCAGGCGTTCCATGATGTGGTCGCGCGACAGCACGCGGTTCGGCGACTCGAGGAAGATCTGCAGCAACTCGAATTCGCCGGAGGTCAGTTCGATTTCACCGCCGCGCGGATCGAGCAGCACGCGCGCCTGCGGATCCAGGCGGAACCCCGCAAACTCGATGCCGGGCGGAGTTTCGGCGCCGTGCGCCGCCGCCGCCGCGGTGCGTCGCATCACGCTGCGCACGCGCGCCAGCAGTTCGCGCAGGTCGAACGGCTTGGTCACGTAGTCGTCGGCACCAAGTTCCAGGCCGACGACGCGATCGACCGCCTCGCCACGGCCGGTCACGATGATGATCGCGCCGCGCCAGTGCTGGCGCAGCCAGCGCGTGAGCTCGAGGCCGTCCTCGCGCGGCAGGCCGAGGTCGAGCAGCACCACGTCAATCGCTTCTGCCTGGATCGCGGCGCGCATGGCCGCCCCATGTTCCGCGCGGCTCACACGAAACCCCTGGTTGCCGAAGTAGCGCGTGATCAGCGCGCGGATCTCCTCGTCGTCGTCGACGATCAGCAGATGCGCGGGCGAATCGGTCGGTGGAGCAGGGTGGTGGACGCTCGTTCCCATTGGTCCATGGACACTGCGGGTGGATGCGCCGGCAGTCTAGCAAAAAGGCGCAGGCGAACCGTTGCGTCACCCGCTTCCGGCCCGTTTCGGTCGGATTGCTAGCGAGCAACGGCGAGCGCGGCATGTACGTTGTCCCGTGCGGTGGCGGCAGTCGCGGCACCGGCGTCCGCCAAGCCGAGCCGCCTGTGCATGACCGGGCTTGTCGTGGTGTACTGCAGATGGACTTTTTCGCCGGGCTGCAGGAATTCACGCACGCCGAACGCCGCCAGCGCGGCTTCGTGAAACCCGCTGAGTATCAGCTTCTTCTTGCCCGGATAGATATTGATGTCGCCTACGGCAAAGATGCCCGGGATGCTGGTCGCAAAGCGTGCCGTGTCTACCTCGATCTGGTTCTTCTCGAGGCCGAGTCCCCAGCTGGCGATCGGCCCCAGCTTCGGGTGCAGGCCCCAGAGCACTATCAGGTGGTCGGTACCCAGGCGGTTCGTCAGGCCGCTCGGCGTGCGCACCCGGATAGCTTTCAGCGTGCCGCCGTCGACGTCGAGGCCCGTGATGTCGCCCTCGAGGAACTGCATCTTCTGTTCGTTGCACAGCTGCTCCATCTGCCGCACCTTGCCGGCGGCGGCGCGGAACTCGCGCGAACGGTGCACCAGTACCAGGCTGTTGCACTTGTCATGCAGCGCCAGCACCCAGTCCAGTGCCGAGTCGCCGGCGCCGGCGACGACGATGTCACGTCCGGCAAACAGTGCCGGGTCGCGTACCCTGTAATGGAGCTGAAGGTCGACGATGCGCTCGGCACCGGGCAGGTTGAGCTGTCTCGGCCGGAATGAACCGACGCCGCCCGCAACGATCACGGCTCCGGCATCGAACTGCGTGCCTGCGCTCGTGCCGACGCAAAAGCGTCCGCCGTCCAGGCGAGTCACCTCGGTGACTTCCTCGCCGAGATGGAACTGCGGCGCGAATGGCTTGATCTGCTGCAGCAGGCGTTCGACCAACTCGGTCGCGCTGCACACCGGGATCGCCGGGATGTCATATATCGGCTTGTCCGGATACAGCTCGGCGCACTGGCCGCCTGGCTGCGGCATGCTGTCGACCACGTGCGCGCGCAGGTCGAGCAGGCCGAGCTCGAACACCTGGAACAGGCCGGCCGGCCCGGCTCCGACGACAACGACATCGGTGGTGATCATCGTTCGAGATTCCCGCCACGGCAGGTCCGTGATCCCGGCCAGCTTAGCCGCGTATCGGATGCGCCGATTGATCCTGGTCAAACCGGATCGGGTTTCGGCGGGGTCACGCGCAGGACAGGCGCCGGCGGCAGACGTACGCTGCGCCGCATCGGCCGCTGTCGATCCGGTGGAAAAGCCTCAGTCCGCAGCGAGCGTGCGTTCGATCGCCGCGACGAGATCGGCATCGAGTTCGCCGGTCTTGCCGGACTGCGCGACGATCCGCCCGTTGGCGTCCAGCAGCAAGAGCGAGGTCGAATGGTTGATGCCGCCGTCTTTCAGCACGCGGTACTGGATGCCGAGAATGGCGGCCAGCTTGCGCACGTTCGGCGCTTCGGTGCGGGCAAGCGTCCAGGTCGCGGGATCGAGTTTGCGCTCGCCGAACACCTGCTTCAGCCGCGCCGGCGTATCGCGTTCCGGATCGAGGCTCACCATGACGATGTCGAGCTTGCTGCTGTCGCTGGCCGGCAGCGCCCGTTGCGTCATGCGCAGCGTGTCGATGATCAAGGGGCAGACGTACGGACACGAGGAATAGAACATGCTGACCAGCTGCGGCCTGCCGCGCCGGTCCGCCAGGTGAAACGGACGACCCTCCTGGTCGACCAGGGGCATGTCCAGATGATAGACGGAGTCGTCCGGCAACGCGGCGGCTTCGCCTGCGAACGCGGCGGGCATCCACGCCGGCAGCGCGACGATCAGCGTGAAAAGCGCCTGCAGGGCGCTTCGTCGGATGTTCATGGCAGGTGTCCCTGGCTGGAAGGCGTCGCCGCGCGCGCGCAACGGAATCCCGTGCTGTTGGTGGTATCGGCAGCCTTGAGCGAGCTCAGCATCGCAACGCGCATCAGCACCGCGTAGTTGTCGCGGTCGCGCAGGTTGAGCGCGCCGGCACCGCAGAATTTGAGGCGGTCCGGATCGTTCTGGTCGCGGCTGTCGCTGGCGACCAGCAGGGCATTGAAATCATCGACCCACTCCCACACGAGTCCGTGCAGATCACGCATACCGTAGAAGTTCGCCGGACCACCGACCGTGGCCAGCGTCTTGCCCGCGGGCTGCGCGTACCAGGCAAGAATCTGCTCGCGCCAGAGCGGATCGTTGCGCGCATCGGCGCGCGTGGCATCCGCGGCGGCCGCGAACTCCCATTCGTTCCAGAGCGGCAGGCGCGCGCCTTCGCTCTCGCAAAAGGCCTGCGCGGCAAACCAGCTGACCTGCGTGACCGGCTGGTCCGGCAGTACGTCGGATCCGAGCTTTTGCGCCGACTGCCAATGCATCAGATAGCGCGGCTCGGCGAACACGCTTGCGACGCGGCCGCGCTGCCATTGCGGATGCGACTGCACGAAAGCGAGGAACTCGGCGTTGGTGACCGGCTCGCTGCGCATGGCGAACGGCGCGACATCGACGTCGGCGCCCGTCGCGTCCGCCGGCAGCACGCTGGCGAAGCGGCCGCCGGGCAGATTGACGTAGTCGGCGGCATTCGCGACGCCGACAGTCAGCAACAGCAGTGCAATCCCGAACATCATGCGCCGGTGCGCCTAGTGGCCAGCTGCGGGATTTGCCGCCGGCTGCGCGCGTGCCTTGGCGACTTCGTCGGCCTCGACGCGGCCACCCGGGTTGTCCCAGCTGTTGAGAACGAACGTCAGGATGTTGGCAACCTCGTCGTCGTTGAGCTGGGTCATCGGCGGCATGACCGAGTTGTATTCCTGGCCATTGACAGTCACCTTGCCGCTGAGGCCGTGCAGGACGATGTCGATCGGCCGCTTCGGGTCGGCCGCGATCACGCTCGATTTCGCCAGCGGCGGAAACACGCCCGGCAAGCCGGCGCCGTTGGCCTGGTGACAGACCGAGCAGGTGCCGACGAACAGCTGCTGGCCGGCCTTGATCTGTTCTTCCTTGGTCAGCTTGCCGGCCGTGGCGGCCTTCGTCGCCTGGGTGACGGCAGCCAGGTTGGATCCGGCCCGGTCACCGAGGTAGACCGCGTCGACTTCCTTGCCGGAATAGATCGACTTGTCCTCGGGGCCGTCGACCTTAAGGATCGCCAGCGCACCCTTGTTGAACGCGCGGAAGATCGAATGGTCGACCATCACGTAGCTGCCCGGTACTTCGGTGTGGAATTCGACGATCGCCGCGCCGCCGGACGGGATCAGCGTCGTCTGCACGTTTTCCTGCACCTTGGTGCCTCCTTCCTGCTGCACGCGGTCGAAAATCTCGCCGATAACGTGGAAGCTCGATACCAGGTTCGGGCCGCCGTTGCCGATGAAGATGCGCACGGTTTCATTGGTCTTGGCCGTCAGCGCCTTGTCGCCGGTCAGCGAACCTTCGGCGCCGTTGAACAGCACATAGGTCGGCTTTTCGTCGATCGCCTTTTCCATGTCGAACGGCTGCAGGCCCTTCTCGCGATATTTTCCGGTCGTGTAGAAATCGCCCTGCATCACGTAGTACTCGTGATCGACCGGGGACAGACCTTCGGGCGGCTCGATCAGGATCAGGCCGTACATGCCGTTGGCTACGTGCATGCCGACCGGCGAGGTTGCACAGTGATAGACGTAGATGCCCTGGTTCAGCGCCTTGAACGTGAACCGCGATTCGTGGCCCGGCGCGGTGAAGCTCGACGCCGCGCCGCCGCCCGGGCCGGTGACGCCGTGCAGGTCGATGTTGTGCGGCATCTTGTTGTTCGGGTTGTTCTTCAGGTGGAACTCGACCGTATCGCCCTGACGCACGCGGATGAATTTGCCGGGCACGGTGCCGCCGAAGGTCCAGAACGTGTAGGTCACGCCTTCGGAGATCGGCAGTTCCTTCTCGATCACTTCCAGCTCGACAATTACCTTGGCCGGATAATTGCGCTGGGTCGGCGCCGGAACCATCGGTGGCGTCGTCAGCACGGCGTGGATCGGTTCCCCCCGCGGCGGACCGAAATCGCCGTGGATATAACCTTGTGTCGCTGCTGGTGCGGTGTCTGCGGCCAGGCCGTACTGGCCGGCGGTCAGCGCCAGCAGCGTGGACATGGCATATATCACTTGCTTCATTCCGGTCTCCCCGATGCAATGACGAACGATTCTCGCTCAATTATGCGCGGCGCGCGTGGCCAGCGCATTGACGCAGGTCAAGGCGCCGCTTCAGTGCCAGAGCACGGCAAGGATGCCACGTGGATCGTGCGTGAGTGCCACGCTGACGATGAAAAGATAGACGGCCAGCGCGGCGAGGAAGAAGAGCCCGCGTTGCCTCCGGGTGCGGCCGCGCCGCAACGCGAACACGCCCAGGACGATGTAGACCACGAGCAGCAGCACCTTGACGGTGAGCCAGGCCTGCACGAACGGATATTGCCGCAGGATCGTCACCAGCATCAGCGCCGCTGTCAGCAGCGTCGTGTCGATCGCATACGAGGCGAGGCGCAAGACGCCATGATTGGCGAACTGTGAGCCGGACAGCATCAACGCGCCGCGCAATGCGAACAGCCCGCCGGAAAGCACCACGCACAGCACATGGACGAACTTGATCTGCGGATAGAACTCGAGCATCGTCGGGGCGCGGCCAGATCCTTGTGCAGTACCGGCTATCCGGTCAGGCCAGCGGCGCGCGGAACCAGGCAGTTGCCGAGCGGGCGCAACACCCACGGCGCGACAACCACCAGCCAGCCAGCCGCCGCGACCGCCGTCCAGCGCGTGCTGCCGGGCACGCCTTCACGGCCGATCCGGCACAATACAACCAATTGCAGCAGCACGAACGTGGTCCGCGGGCTTGCTCCCGTCTGCAATGGTCGGCCGGAATGCTCGTGAGTGAACGCCGCCGACGCCACGCCGAGATCCGGCGCAGGTCGCGCATGAGGGCCCGCGGCGCGGTCCGGGACAGTGTGGCCAAGCGTCCCGGCACGGCGGGTTCAGACACTGTCGACCGCTTCCTTGCCGACCGCCACGACGCGCCGCGGAACGATCCACAGCCGGGCGACGAACCAGGCGATCAGCAGTGCGCCGACAGCGAAGATCGTGTCGCCAGGAACGCGCAGCCATATCAGGAGGTGGATCAGCGGGCGGTCCATGAATTCGGCCGAGCGCGCGTACGCATAGCCGTGTTCGAGCACGGCGTTGAGCTGCAGCACGCCGAGCGGCAGCAGGGTCAGCAGCGCCATCAGTGACAGGCCGATATTGAGCGCCCAGAATGCGCGACCCAGCTGCTCGTCGCTCCAGACGGCGGCAGGCTTGAGTCCGCGCAGGCAGAACAGCATCAGGCCGATGCCGAGCATGCCGTATACGCCGAACAACGCCGTGTGGCCATGCAGCGGAGTCAGGTTGAGTCCCTGCATGTAGTAGAGTGCGATCGGCGTGTTGATCAGAAAGCCGAACAGGCCGGCGCCGACGAGGTTCCAGAAGCTCACGGCAAGGAAGAACACGATCGGCCAGCGGTAACGCGCCATCCAGGGTGTCGCGCGGCTGTGCGACCAGGTCTCGTACGCCTCCATGCCGACCAGCGCCAGCGGCACTACCTCGAGCGCAGAGAACGATGCGCCGAGCGCGACAACGGCCGTCGTGGTGCCGGCGAAGTAGAGGTGGTGGAACGTGCCGAGCACGCCGCCGGCCATGAACACGAAGGTCGCGAACAGGACATTGACCGTCGCCGTGGCTGCCCGGACCAGCCCGAGCTTGACGAACAGGAAGCTGATCACGGCGACAGCGAACACTTCGAAGAATCCCTCGACCCACAGGTGCACGACCCACCAGCGCCAGTACTCGACCATCGACAAAGACGTGCGCTCGCCCCACATCAGGCCGGCACCGTAGAACAGCGCGATCGCGACCGTCGACAGGAACAGCAGCCCGACGATCGAAGCCATGTCGTCCTTGCGGCGCAGTGCGGGCCACAGCGCCCTGCCCATGAGCACCAGCCACAGCAGCAGGCCGACGAACAGGAACACCTGCCAGAAGCGGCCGAGATCGACGTACTCCCAGCCCTGATGGCCGAACCAGAAGTTGTACTTCAGCCCGAGTTTCTGCATGACCGCAAACCACTGGCCGGCAAAGGCGCCGACCACGATGACGAGCAGGCAGGCGAACAGCAGGTTGACGCCAAGGCGCTGGAATTTCGGTTCGTAGCCCGAAACGGCAGGCGCAATGTACAGCCCCGTGGCGAGCCACGCGGTGGCGATCCACAGCACGGCCAGTTCCGTGTGCCACGAGCGCGTCAGCGCATACGGGATGAATTGCGAGATGTCGAAACCATAGAAGCGCTGGCCTTCGACCTGGTAGTGGGCCGTGATCGCACCGAGCAGGATCTGCGCCAGCAGCAGGGCGATGACGACCCAGAAATACTTGGCGGTGGCACGCATCGAGGCGGTGACGCGCAGGTCCCTCAGCGGGTCGCTGAGCGGTGGCGCCAGGTGCGGTTCCTTGCGTTGCCAGACTGCGTAGTGCCAGGCCAGCAGGCCAATGCCGGCAAGCATGAACAGCACGCTGAAGACGCTCCAGATGAACGCGCTGGGAGTCGCGCTGTTGCCGACCAGCGGCTCGTACGGCCAGTTGTTCGTGTAGCTGACGGTACTGCCGGGTCGCTCGGTCACGGTCGCCCATGCCGTCCAGAAGAAGAACGCAGCCAGCTGGTCGCGATGTTGCAGCGTGTCGACCGCGTTGTTGCGCATGGCATAGCTTTCGCGCAGGTGCTGCGTCGCCGGATCGTTGCCGAACAGGCTCGCGTAATGGCTGGCGACATTGGAGATGACGACGGCGCGGTCGGTCGAAACGGTCAACGTGCCGGTCGCCGCGTCGAAGGTATTGGTGCGCAGCTCGGTGCGCAGACGCGCTTTCATTGCCTCCTGGCCGGCGGCATCGAGCTGGTTGAACGCGCGGGCGCGGTCGTGCTGTGCCCACAAGTCGAGCAGACCGGTTGCTTCGCGATGCAGCCAGTCTGCGCTCCAGTCCGGAGCGACCAGGGCGCCGTGGCCCCAGATCGTGCCGAGCTGCTGGCCTCCTGTCGACTGCCAGACGATGCGGCCCTGTTCAATGTCCTCGCGCGCGAACAGGGCGTTGCCCGAGGTGTCCACGACGCGTTCGGGCATCGGCGGAGCACCGCGATGGATTTCGCCACCCATCCACAACAGAACCGAAAAGGCAGCGCCAAGCAGCAGCGCCAGAGCGATCCAGAGACGACGGCTGGTAGACACGGTCAGGCTTCTCCGAGCAGAAAGACGTGCCGCGATGGTGAACGGCCCGGTCCGGATTCGCCTTGACCTGGATCAATGGTCTGCGAGTCGCCGCGAGTTGCGCCAGCGTGGCAGGATGTTTGCCGCGGGCTTCGAACTTGTTGCAGCCCACGCCTTCGAGGAAGGGTGGATGGGGATGGTGTTGGATCGTTCCAGCCGAGTCGGCAGGTCTGCGCTTCGGCAGCAGCGACACCGGCAGGGACGCGGCTCAGACGGCCTTGGAGTAGCTCACGCCCTCGCCCTGCGGGCGGTGCAGATGCGCGTCGAAACACATGGCTATCACACGCAGCAGGTAGCGCCCGCGCGGAAGCACGACCATGCGCTGCGGCTGGATCTCGATCAGTTCGTCGCGCTCGAGTTCAGCCAGCCGGTCGAGCTCCGCGCTGAAATAGGCGTCGAAGTCGAGCTGGTGGCGTGCCTCGAATGCCGGGATGTCGAGTTGTCCGTGGCACATCAGCTGCTGGATCGCATCGGCGCGGATCGTGTCGTCGGCATCGCGCGTGATGCCGCGGACGACCGGCAGGCGTCCCGCATCGAGCGCGCCGTAGTAGTGGGGCAGGTCGCGTGCGTTCTGGCTGAATGTTGCACCGATATGCGAGATCGAGCTGACGCCCAGGCCGATCAGGTCGCAGTTGCCGTGGGTCGAGTAACCCTGGAAGTTGCGCTGCAGCGTGCCGGTGTCCTGTGCGCGCACCAGGTCGTCTTCGGGCAGCGCGAAATGATCCATGCCGACGTAACGGTAGCCCGCATCGGTCAGCTTGCGCACGCTCAGGCCGAGCAAAGCCAGTTTCGTCGCGGCATCGGGCAGGTCGGTTGCTTCGATCTGGCGCTGGCCCTTGAACCGTTCCGGCAGGTGCGCGTACGAGTAGCAGGCGACGCGGTCGGGGCGCAGGGCGATCACCTGGTCGAGCGTGCGCGCGAACTTTTCCACGGTCTGCTTCGGCAGGCCGTGGATCAGGTCGACGCTGACCGAGCGCATGCCCGACTCGCGCGCCGCATCGAGCACGGCGCGCGTCTGTTCGACGCTCTGGATGCGGTTGACGGCGCGCTGGACGTCCGCGTCGAAGTCCTGGATGCCGACCGAAATGCGATTGAAGCCATGTGCCGCCAGCATGCGCACGTAGTCCGCATCGCAATGGCGCGGATCCAGCTCGATGCCGAATTCGCGTTCGGCTTCGTGCGTGAACGTGAAGTGCCGCGCCAGCGTGTCGAGCAACTCGCCCATCTGGCGCGCGTCGAGAAAGTTCGGCGTGCCGCCGCCGAAGTGCAGCTGCACCAGCGGGCGGGCGCGATCGAACAGCGGCGCGACCAGTGCGATCTCGCGGTACAGGTAATCCAGATAGATGCCGGCCTTGCCGCGGTCGCGCGTGATGACGCGCGTGCAGCCGCAATAGAAGCAGGGGCTCAGGCAGAACGGAACGTGGACATATAGCGACAGTCGGCGCACGTCCGCACCTTGGTTCGAGCGCCGCGCGGCTGCGAGCAGGTCGGCTTCGCCGAATGCCGCGTGGAATTGCGGCGCCGTCGGATACGATGTGTAGCGCGGCCCGTTGATGTCGTAGCGGGCGACAAATTCCGGGTCGAAGCGACCATTGCTCGGATTGACATTGTGCATGGGTCGATCATGTGCGCGTCGCCATGCCGTCGTCATGATCTGGATCAATTCTGCGCTTCGGCGCGCGACAGATCCGATCGGCCCCGTGATGACCATCGGGACGATCGCCGAAGGGCCGAATCGGCCGGGCGCTGACCGTTCCCGGCGCCATCGGCGTTGATTACGCGCAAGGCTACGCGACCGGCCGGCCGCAGCGTTCGTGCCGCACCGGGCAGGCTCGGGGCCACCCTTCAACTTGCGGCGACGACGGCGTGAAACGCCGCTGCATCATGCAACGCGCGCTTAACGCACGATGCATTCGATCGTGGCAGCTGTAAGGTCTTGTCCGTTCCGGACGTCTCTTCTGACGTACGACTTCGCGCCGCTTCGGCGCCCGTGAATCTGGAGTGACGGATGGAAAGGCAGAAACCGGAGGGTGCGCGCCTGCTCACGCGGCGGGCCGTGCTGGCTGCGGCCGGCGTGCTCGGGCTCGGCGCCCTGTGGGCGAGACTGCGCCTGCCTGCCGGCGAAGCACGCGCGGCGGACGGCGAATCGTTCGAGATCACGCACACCGACGAAGAATGGCACACGCTGCTGACGCCACAGCAATATCGCGTGCTGCGTGCCGAAGGCACGGAATTTCCCTTCAGCAGTCCGCTCGACCACGAGCAGCGTCCCGGCATCTACGCCTGTGCCGGCTGCGCGCTGGACCTTTTTGCGTCGGACACGAAATACGACAGCGGCACGGGCTGGCCGAGTTTCTGGGAGCCGCTGCCGCACGCGGTCAACGAACGGCGCGACTATTCCCTCGGCATGGCACGCGATGAAGTGCATTGCCGGCGCTGCGGCGGGCATCTGGGCCACGTCTTCGACGACGGCCCGCGTCCCACCGGGCTGCGCTATTGCATGAATGGCGTCGCGTTGACGTTCAAGGCGTCCGCGTGAATCGCACGCGTCGACGGCAGGCCCGGCATCGCTACACGGGCCTGCCATCCGTCACGCAGACAAACTCATGGATGAGGCGGGTGCTTGGGATGCGGCGGGTGATAGCCGTAGCCATTGCTGCGCTGATCGCTGGTCCAGCCCGGTGACGCGATCGCGGCCGCAATGCAGGCGATGCACAAGGTGCCCAGCAACAAGGTTTTCCAGGATTTCACAGGCTCCCTCCTTTCGATGAAATATCCGACCGTATCGGTGCGTGACGCATGAGCCGGCACAGGATCGAAGTTGCGAGCATCCAGACCCAGAGCCGGAGAAAACTCGCCTCGAACAATCCGAGGACGGCGAAGACGGCGCACTGCACGAGCACGACGCGCCGCCGCTCGCTGTTCGAAGTCGGTTCCGCGTGATAGTTCCGGTACGCCACAAAGACTAGCAATACGGTCGCAAATATGCCAGCCAACCCGGTCACAGCCGCGATCTCGAGCGGCAGCGAATGCGGCCAGGGCGTATCGCGCGGGTCAAATGCAATGGCAGCCGGCAGGTAGCGCGTATAGGCCAATTCGAAGCCGTTCGGCCCGGTCCCGAGCCAGGGCCAGTCGAAGAACACCTGCCAGGCGGTTTGCCACAACTGCACGCGGTTCGCCAGCGAAGCCGATCCCTTGGCGAGAATTGCCGGATCGACCACCAGCGCCGCCGCGACGAGCGCGATCGTCAGCGCGAGCCCCAGCGCCACCACTCGCGGCGGCGAGCGAGTCAGCATCGGCGCAAGCGCGAGCACCGACACGAGCAGCGCCAGGCGCGAGCCGAGCAGCAGCATGAGGATCAGCCCGAAGATGATCGGAATCCCGACCAGAATGCGCCCGCGACCGGTCGTCAGCGCCAACAGCGGCGGCCAGGTTGCGGCAATCCAGCCCAGGTCGTTCGGTTCCACCAGCCACATCGCATCGGACCGGCGCACTGCCGCCTCTCCCGCGAGGCCGAAGAGCAACGGGACCGTCAACTGCAGGCACTGCCACAATCCCAGCAGAAAAAGTGCAACGTCGAATGCCGCAAGCGATTGCGCGGCGTTGCGCTGGCGCCGCAACACGAACAGCGACGTCAGCGCGGCGAGCATCGGAATCGACAGCAGGAACGATCGCGCCGGATCGAGCCCGAACGCGGACGACGCCATCCACGTCGCCGCGAAGATCAGCGCGCCCCATTCGATCCCGTCGAGATCGCCGGCCAGATCAAGCTCGCCGCGCCATGCGGCCCACACGGAAACGAGCGCGAGCACCGGCAGCGCGAAGTGTGCCGTGCCGGAATCGGCCATTGCCACGAGAAACCAGACCGGCGCACAGCGCAGCGCGGCGAACAAGGCGCTTGTCGGTGAAAGAAGAGATGGCGGCATCAGTACCACGGTCCGTCGAAGGCGCTGGCGCATCGTTCGCGGAATGATAACAAACGGCAAGGCGCCGGAAGCACGCGTCGACCGGGAATGCTGTAAGGTTTCGCGCGCCCGGGCCGTCTGATGTGCAGAGGATCAGTGGTCGCATCGATCCGCATGAATCGCGGCGCAAGCCACTCCGCTATCCAGGTTGAATAAAAATGCAGTCGACAATGCGCAAGACGTTCGCACGCCTGTTGTTCCTGCCAGTGACGCTGCTCGCGGCGCTGGGCATCGGTTGGACCGGTGCATGCCGCGCCGCCGACGAGGTGGCGCCGGAGATCGCGCGTCCCAGCCTGCAATGGTTCAACGTGGCCAAGCCGCTGCCGATCGCATCGCTGCGGGGACGCGTGGTGATTCTCGATTTCTGGACCGAAGGCTGCATCAACTGCATCCACATCATTCCGATCCTGCGCGGCATCGAGCAGAAGTTTCCGGAGCGGGTCGTGGTCATCGGCGTGCACTCGCCGAAGTTCGCGGAGGAAAAAAGCGCGGACAGCGTCAAGGACGCGATCGAGCGCTACGAGATCCGCCATCCGATCGTGCACGATCCCAAAATGTCGATCTGGCATGAGTACGGCGTGCAGGCGTGGCCGACCATCGTCATCATCGGCCCCGACGGCACCATCCTCACCCGCGTCGCCGGCGAGCCCGATCCGGAGCGGTTCGACAAGGCGATCAGCCAGCTGGTCGAGCGTGCCGGGCAGGCCGGCGCATTGAAGCCGGCAAAGCTCGACTTGCAGATCGAGGAGCAGCCCAAGGGCCGTTTCCTGTTTCCGGGCAAGCTCAAGGCGGTGCCGGGCAAGGATCCGCAATGGGTCCTGGCCGATGCAGGTCACAACCAGATCGTGCTGCTCGACGATGCCGGCAAGGACGTGCGCCGCTTCGGCAGCGGCGCCGCCGGCTTCAAGGATGGCGCATCCGACGTGGCGACGTTCGACCATCCGCAAGGCCTCGTCGCGGCCGACGATGCGATCTTCGTCGCCGACACCGGCAATCACGCGATTCGCCGGATCGACCGCGCGAGCGGCGCCGTGACCACGCTGGCCGGCACCGGCAAGCGCGGCGCGATGCTGACGCAATCCGCGCAGCCGGCTGCGACAACCGCGCTGGCTTCCCCGTGGGACCTGGCAAAGAAACGCGATGCGCTGTTCTTCGCCAACGCCGGCACGCACCAGATCGGCGTGCTGGACCTGGCCGCACACACCGTCGCGCGCCTGGCCGGCAGCGGCTCGGAGGACCTGAAGACGGGATTGCCCGCTGTCGCGGCGTTCGCGCAACCCAGCGGCCTGTCTCTCAGCGCCGACGGCGCGACGCTTTATGTCGCCGACGCGGAGAGCTCGGCGATCCGCGCCATCGCGCTCGGTGACGGCAAGACGCAGACGCTGGTCGGCGCCGGACTGTTCGACTTCGGCAAGACCGATGGCGCGTTCGTCATCGCGCGCCTGCAGCATCCGCTGGGCGTGGCCGTGGACGGGGCGAACCTGCTGGTCGCCGATACCTACAACAACCGGATACGCACGCTCGATCTGGAGCGGCACGTCGTCGCCGAGTTCGACGGCGGAAAGTATACATGTATCGATCCGGTCTGCATTCCGACGCGTGAGCCTGCCGGCATCGCCGTCGCCTCGAGCGACCGCGTCCTGCTGGTCGATACCGGCAATCATCGCGTCGAGGAATATCGGCCGTCGTTGAAAACGTTCCATACCTGGGCGCGGTGAACCGGCTCGCGGCAGCAGCGAAGGCGCTGCCTGGCACCATTCCACCCGTCCCACCCGGCGTTGGCGCGACCGTCCTTCCGGCTTGGCAAGGGCAACCCGGCGCTGCGCATCCTGCTCCGCGCGTTCAGCGCCGCGCCAGTCAGTGACTCTCGGACGCGCCGCTCACCGCTTGAAGGCGACGGCTTCTGCTATTGAAGGAGCGCAGGCGGTTTCAAGCGCGTTGCGGCACGCAGCCGGCAACGCGCGGCTTCCTGGCGAGGGTCGCGAACTCAGCGCTCGTCGATCGAGCGTATGTTGCCGTTGCGATCGACGGTGCAGGTCAGGTGACCCACCGGGCTGTCGAGGTTGACCTCGAACAGGCCGTGACCGATCCAGCGCGCGTCGCTGGCGGCGATCTGGTTCGGGCGGAGCGATTGGTCGGAAGCGACCTGGTCGATGCACGCGCGGCTGGCGCCGGCTCGCAGGCCGTCGACACTGGCGTAGCGCGCACCGTCATGACGATGGTCGCTGCGCGGCTCGTCGGCGTAGCTGTCGGCCGTTCCACGCGCATCGCGCGTGTCGTCGCGGTAGCTGTCGCCGCGATCCTGCGCAGGCGGCTCGACGTCGCGGAAGCCTTCGGCCGGAACCGGCGCGTCGCGGGACGGCTCGTCCGCGCGATAGTTTTCGGCGGGAGCGCGCTCGCCCTCATCCCTGCCATTGCCCTCGTCCCGATCGTTGTCGAGCGCGTCCTTGCCGGCCTCATAACCGATGCGGTAGTCATCCGAGCGTGCGCGACGATCGAAGGCGCCACGCTGCGCATCCTGGAATCCGCGTTGCCATTCGGGCGAGGTGTCGGCCGTCTCGCGTGGCGGCGGTGAATCGGCGTACGCCGGCGCCGGCGCGCGTTGGTCGTATTGCGCTGCGCTGGCATCGTACGGTGGCTGGACGTCGAATACCGCGCGGCACCCGCCGGAAACCCAGATGCTGTCACGGTCCGGGCCGGTGCCCCAGTTCTTGCCCTCCACACATGCGGTGCTGCTTAGCTGGCGCGCAATACGCACGCTGCTGCCGGACGCGATCGTGCCGCAGGCTTCCGTGCCGCCCGAGCGGGACTCGCAAGTTATTTGATCGGCAAACGCCGACGAGGCGCTACCGGCGAGGACGAGAATGATTGCTGCACGTAACGGTTGCATGGCGTGGCCTCCTGATTCGGGGACCCCGGTGCGACAGCAACCGATCGAGTCGTTGCGCGCCAGGGTGTTGCGCGTCCCGCCGACAAGCTCGGAGCGGGGCGGCTGACATCAGCGACAGCCTGCCAGTACGCGCGGCAATCCACACTGAATATCGACGAGCCTTTGCCGCGCCCTTCAGGTGGCGTTGTGCTGGCGAAACGTCTTTGCCGGCAATGCAAGCCCGCTTGCCGGGTCGCCGCTGCGGCACAGCGCACGCTTCTGGGCCGCGGACAACTGCCTGATCCGGTACTCGGCAATCAAAGCCGCCGACCGATTTTGTACTTCAAATGCCGCCAGCAGTCGCGCCGGCGGATGCGAGCGCGTGTAGCGTGCCCCCTTGCCTTGGGCGTGGGCCGCAAAGCGCGCGGCCACATCCACGGCGATGCCCGTGTAGATGCTGCCGTCGACGCACTCGATCATGTAGACGAACCAGGCCATCGGCCAATTCTATCGGCCGATGGGATCCTCTGGCGGAATTTCGATGCGCGCGTCGCCGCCTGGTCCGTCGCAGCGTCGCAATGCCAGCCTTCGTCCGCGCGGGTCACCGCGGGCTGCGCGCAACACTTGGCCTATCGTTGCCGCTTCCAGGCTTGAGCGACGATGTCGCCCGAGCGGCCGTCGCAGACGTCATCGACCTTGGTCAGCCTCAAGGCATCGTGTTCGAGCTTCCATTGGTAGACACCGGTCTCCTGGCCTTTTTCGCATGCCATCGGACCGCTCTTGTCGGTGAGGCTGATGCGATCGGCCTGAACGGTAAAGGTGCCGTCGACGAGCACCTGGTCATCCTTCGTCAGGCGCATGTGCCCGGAAGGTTCGAAGTGAAGCACGATTGGACCCGCAGCGTAGTTGCCGTCCGGAAAACCGGTGTCGGCGAACACGGGCGATGTCGTGATCGCGGCGGTGATTGCCAGCAAGAGGCAGGTCGGGCGGCGGGACGATTGCGTGGGCATTGTTGGCTCCTGATCGTGGATGGCAGCCTGTCGGTCGCAGGCCGGACTGCCGTGGCGCGTCGGAGCCGTCCAACCCGATAGCGGGAGCGGCTGCCGGATGCGTGGCGTCCAGGGTTACGTCGTTCGGCAGCGATTGCTGACAGCACATGTCAACGCTCGCGAGGCGATCGTCCAGCGAGAGGACAGACGTGAAAGCCGATCTGCGGTCCGGCACGGAACGGGCGGATTCGGCTGCTGCGCCGCGACGAGGGCGCGCGGCGTCATTCCCCGGATCGAGTCGCCTGTCCACCATCGCACTTCGTCAGCGCCGGCGACCGTCGTGCGGAGTCGTCCAGCGCAGCCGCACAGTTCGCCGTCAGGGCGAGCCGGTCGAATTCACTGGCGTGTTCACGGGCAGGTTCGATTCGAGCGGACCGCGCATCGCACCGCGGGCGCGCTGACGTCCGCGCCGGTCGATGTCGCGGAACGAAACGAGGCGCCGAATGTCCTCGTCCCACAGCGCAAGGCGCACGCACTTGAAGCTCTGCAGAAAGGTCAGGCGGCCGGTGCCGCGCAATTCGGGATAGTCGTTGAGGACGTCGGGCAGGCGATAGTACGGAATGCGGCTCGCCAGGTGGTGCACATGGTGCACGCCGATGTTCGCGGTAAACCAGCGCAGGACCGGCGGCAGGTCGTAGTGCGAACTGCCGTGCAGCGATGCGGTGCGCACGTTCCAGTCCGGCCCCTCGGCCCAGTATGTCGTTTCGAACTGGTGCTGCACGTAGAACAGCCAGCCGCCGACGGCGGCGCTGAGCAGCATGATCGGCGTATGCACGATCAGGAACGCCTTGATCCCGATTGCGCTGATCAGCAGGGTGCCGGCGACGAGCAGCGCGACGTTCAGGCCCATCGTGCTGGCCCAGGGACGCCAGCCGCCGCGGATGAAGCCGAGCGGAAAGCGGTTCTGCAGCACGAAGATCAGGAAAGGTCCGAACGCGAACATGACCAGCGGGTTGCGGTACAGCCGGTAGCGGAAGCGTGTAGCTTTCGAGCGCGCCTGGTATTCCGCGACGGTCAGCGTGTCGATGTCGCCTACGCCGCGCCGATCGAGGCGCCCGGACGTGGCATGGTGGGTCGCGTGTGCGCGTCGCCAGTGATCGTATGGGGTCAGCGTGAGCACGCTGATCGTGCGTCCGATCCAGTCGTTGGCCGTGCGGTTCTTGAGAAAGGCTTGGTGACCGCAGTCGTGCTGTATCAGGAACAGGCGGACCAGGAAGCCGACGGCGGGCAGCAGCAGCAGACAGTAGAGCCAGATCTGTCCGTGCGTCACGGACCAGTACATCGCGCACCAGATCAGCACAAAAGGAGCCGCGGTGATCGCCAGTTCGACGACGGCGCGCAGCGTGCGCGGGGTACGGTATTTGTCGAGCTTGCGGTCCCACGCGAACATGTCGCCTGCAGCCTCGGCTCCGGTCACTGCCACCATGCATTTTCCCCTGACGTTGACGCGGCGATGCGCCGCCTTGCAAGGCCGGCTCGCACCACGCATGTATTTCTGCGCGGCGCAGGTCCGGCGTATCCGGTTGCCGCTGTCCCGCGGCTCGTCGAAACGACGGGAGCCTTCCCGCCGCAGATGCGTTTTTCAGTCGAACTAGTGGGCATTCGGTCGCGGCACATTGACTTTGTCGATCGCGTGGATCACGCCATTGCTCGAATCGATGTCGGCGGCGGTGACCTGCGCGCCATCGATGTTGACCTTGCCTTCGTGCATGCGCACCGGCGCCGACTGGCCGTGCACGGTGCTTGCCGCCTTCCATCTGCCGACATCGGCCGCACTGCGGCGACCGCGCAGCACGTGATAGCTGAGCAGCGAAACCAGTTCCTGCTTGTTCTTCGGATCGAGCAGGCTGTCGAGCTTGCCCGGAGGCAGCTTGTCGAACGCCGCGTCGGTCGGTGCGAACAGCGTGAAGGGGCCGGGTCCGCGCAACGTGTCGGCCATGCCGGCGGTCTCGACTGCGCGGCCGAACGTGTTGAACGAACCATTCGCCGCTGCCGTGTCGAGCAGGTCGAGCGTCGTGATATCGTCCATATCGCTTGCATCGTTCATGTCCTTCTCCCTCCCCCGGGGGACTCGCCTCTGGCGAATCCATGGCGGCCGTAGCCGTGACCTTCGATCCATGCGAAGGTGCGATGCTCAGAGGGCGAAGGTTCGCGAAAGCGCGACGCAGGCTGAGTAGCGTTACGACATTGCGTCGTAGTGCGCAACAGAGGATACGCGCAATCGCGTTAGTTTATCGTAACGCAGAAGAATCGCTATGTGTGCTACCGAACATAGCGGCGCGCAACGACTCGAGGCGCGACAAACCGCTTGTCGAGTGCATCATGGCACGGCTTGCACCGGCTGTCGCCGCAACGGCACAAGTCGCGCCGCTCGCACGCGGCGAAACCCCCTTCGTGCCGCAGTGTGCGAGCGATGCTGGTACCGCGTCCGCGCACCGAGGCAAAGTGTTCAGCGCGCCGGACTTGCTCTAGGATGGCCGCGCGCTCATTGCACGGGGGAGTGCCATGGAGAAATGGATCATCAATTTCGCGACGGTTGTGCTGGCCGTGCTCGCCGCACTGTTCGTCTTCCAGCGTTTGCAGCCGAAGCCGAAGCCGGACGTCAACGCCGTTGCGGCCTTGTCGCCGCCGTTGCAGGCAATCCATGACGATGCGGCGCAGGCGATGAATGCGGTGCGGACAGCGGTGCAGGAGTTCTACATGAATACGGGCAGGTGGCCGGAATCGAATGCCGCTGCCGGCCTGCCGGAACCGGAGGCGTTTCGGGGCAAGTCACTCGAGCGGCTGGATGTGGACGGCTTGACCGTCACGCTGAAGTTCGACTCCACCTCGGGCGTCTACGGCGGCACGGTCGTGTTCACCGGATCGGCGACGCCGCAGATGGTCATGGGCATCAACTGGAAATGCGAGTCGCCGAGCTATCGCCAGATCGACGCCGCGATTGCCGACTGCGTCTATTCCGGTCATTGAGAAAGGATCTCTGCCATGCCGCGTGTCGTGATGAACTTTGTGCTGGTCTTCGTCGCCGTCCTCGCCGGCCTGTTCGTTTTCGGCAGGCTCAGCGGGAAGAAAAATCCGGTCCCGCCGCTGCAGCAGGTGCAGGACTTCGGTGTCGGCCAGATCCGCGCGCGACGCGACGCACTGACCGTGGGCTTCCGTCTGGCCGATGGCGCGAAAACGGCGTGGGCCGAGTATTACTCGAACACCGGCAAGCTGCCCACAGGCAACGAGGAAGTAGGACTGCAGCCGGCGAATGCGTATCACGGAAAGTCGATTCGCGCGATAGCCGTGTCCGAGGCAGGCGTCACGGTGACCTACGACGAAACCACGGGTATCGACGGCGGCCGCGTGTTGTTTGAAGCGCAAACGCAGGCCGATGCCGGTTCGGTCACGTGGAAGTGCGTCACTTCCAGCTATCGCGACATCAAGATGCTGGCCCCGGGCTGCGAGTACACCGGCCAGTCCGCACCGTAGGCGCGTGCCTCGCCCGGCTGCACTTACCGGCGCTTGCCGTCCAGCGTCCAGGCACCGCCGCCGACCGCCGCCAATGCCAGGAAGATGAAGCAGAACAGCACGGCCGACTCGCCGCCGTTCAACAGCGGCGACAGCACGCTGCCCTGCGCGGCATGCACGAGGAAGTAGGCCACGGCCATTTCACCGGACAGGATGAAGGCAGTCTGGCGCACCCACAGCCCGACCAGCAGCAAAGCGCTGCCGACGATCTCGATGACGGCGGCGAAACCGAACAGCGACATCAGCTGCACGCCGTCGAGCGCGGCGACGTGCGGCACGCCGAACAGTTTTGCCGTCCCATGCTGGATGAACAGGAACGCCGTCACGAGCCGCAACAATGCCAGCGCGTACGGAGCGTACGACTCGAGCTTGGCAACGAATGAGTTGGGCATGATCGCTCTCCGCTTGCGGGAGACCTGTGACGGCCGCGGCCGCCGATGTGCGCCGCGGCCCGGTCCGCCGCGGGACCGTCATCGGCTGCGGCGCGTTTTGTCCGGCGCGCACCATTCTGCGCCTTCCACAGAGGCTGTGCCAGAGGCTGCGTCACATGGGTCGAGCGGATCTTGCGGTCGGCAGCACGCGCCAATCCGCCGCAACGGGTGCTGCGCCGGAGCCAGTCGCGGAATGGAAACCTGTCACCCGGCACGCACTCAGGCCGAAAAAGCGGAGCGCCGTGATCCGGCAACACGCCACGTTCCAAAAGCGATCGAACAGCCCGCTCAGGCCGCTCAGCCCGCTCAGAGGATCGGAGGGACAGGAACGCCGGCAGTGTCCGGTGCAAAGGCAACGGCCGGCACCGGGCTGGCGTGAAAGTTCGCCACGGGCGGCGGAACTTCGCTGCGCCGGCGGTGAGCAGCCGTGTCGTCCAACTGGCCATATGCGGGCACCACGGGCGCCGCGCCGCTCGGCACGGCCGACGCTCGGGCGAACACTGCGCAGGACAGCGCAGCGGCCACTGCCGCGGTCAGGCCGAGACGTACTTTCAAATACGAACCGATCACATGGGGGCTCCTGGTCTTGAACATTCGAATGTCCTCACGTCGACCCGCCGCGCGCAGCCCGATGTGTCAATCGAGGTGCGCGACAGACCGGATGCAATGCGGACGGCTGTTTCGTAAGAACGAATTTCCGTCAGGCGATGCGACATGTGCGAGTCGGACTTGAAGATCACGACCGTCTTGCCGCCGATCTTCGTCGTCCACCACAGGGCGAAGTCTCACCTGCCGGCATGCAAATCGCATCCGGCCGCCGGGACAGAAGCCGCTCGCGCCGCACCTGTTCACCGGCAACGCGCGCTCGCTGCGGACTTGCATGGATGACACGGGCGCGATCGAAGGCGGACAATGCGCCCGGCTCGAAGCACGACGTTCGCGACAAGGAGTACGAACATGGCGACCCGGAAAAAGGCACCCTCGGCGACCGTGCCCGATGCGCAATATGTCGTGCGCGGATTCATCGTCCATTTGGGCCGCGACCTGAGTCCGAAAAAACGCAAGGCTGCGCTGCAGCGGATCCGCGCACAGGTTCCGGAACTCGCACACGCCGTCGACGCGCGCGCGCTCGATCGCGCAAGGCCGCTCGGAAAAGGTGCAGCCGATGTGCTGATCGCGCTGCCGCGCCAGCACGCGGTCGACATCCGCGAGGCGTGGAACGTCGTGCACGCGCTGCGCCGCAATGCACTGGTCGCCGATGCCGAACCTGCCGTGCGCACGGCGTCCGGCGTGGCGCCGCCGGAAGGAAAGCGGTTCGCCGCGATCGGCGGTCCGGAAGGTCCGCCGCTGCCGCAGGCGAGCACTCCGCGCTGGTCGGTCGACAACGCACGCATCAGCGACGAGTGGCCCGCAACGCGCGGCTATGGCGTCCTGGTCGGTCACCCCGACACCGGCTATACGCACAACCCGCAGATCGACAACGCGCGCCTGCTCGCCGCCTACGGCTACAACTTCCAGGAAGGCAATGCCGATCCGCTCGATCGCATGAGCGGCAGCTACCCTGGCCACGGCACGGCGACGGCCAGCGTGATCATGGCCGATGCGCAACCGGTATACGGCGCTGCGCTCGAGGCGCGCCTGATTCCGTATCGCGTGTCCGACAGCGTGATCCATTTCGACTTCACCAATCTGACCCAGGCCCTGTACCGTGCGCGCGACCAGCAGTGCGATCTCGTCTCGATGAGCCTCGGCGGCCCGTGGGCGGGACGCGCGCTGAGCCGCGCCGTCGACACGCTGGTCGCTGCCGACATCATCCTGCTCGCGGCGGCCGGCAACGTCTGGCCGTGGGTGGTCTATCCGGCGAAGTTCGACAACGTGGTCGCGGTTGCGGCGAGCAACGCGATCGACAAGCCGTGGAAGGATTCGGCATCGGGTGACGAGGTCGACATCAGCGCGCCGGGCGAGTCGGTCTGGCGGGCGTGGTCGCAGAAGATCAATGGGGCGATGGACTATTCCGTCGCGCCGAGTTCCGGAACGTCCTACGCGGTGGCGACTGCGGCCGGCGCGTGCGCGCTGTGGCTGTCGCTGCATGGCGCCGCGGCGCTGCGCGCACGCTACCCGGGACGCGTCGCCGCCGTCTTCATGGACCTGCTCAAATCGGCCGGCTTCCGCAGTATTGCCGGCTGGAAAACCGGCAGCTACGGCCCCGGCATCCTCGACGCTGCGGCGCTGCTGGCAGCGCCGTTGCCGGCCCAGGCGCCGGCAGCCATCGCGCGCGTGCGCAGCGCGGTCGCGACGAGCCAGCGCTCCTACGCGTGGGCGCGCCTGCAGCCGTTCTTTCCCGAATTGTCGCCGGAGAAACTGGCGCGATCGATCGTGCCGGCGTTCGGCAAGCGTCCCGCGACCGCCGCACGCCAATTGGCCGACGTCATCGACGAAGTCGAATTCTTCGTCGCAACCAGCCCGGAGGTCCGGCGCAGCGTCATTGCCGGCGCGCAACCGCCGAAGCGCGGCCGATCCGCCATTGCCGCCGAAAGCCCCAGGGCGATGCTGCGCAGCGTCGGTTCGGCCCATCTGCGCGCGAAGTTGAAGGGCTGAGCGATTCCGATCGAAGCGGGGAAGCGCGGCATGAAGATTCATTACGTACCGAACGATCCGCGCGCGAACGCGTGGAACACGCCGCGCGCGCAGACGCCGCGCAAGGATCGTCCGGCTGGGCGCGCCACGTTCGACCCCGGCAGCATGCCGCCGGCGAAGATCTATCCGGCGGGCAGCGACGGCGCGCTGGCGTGGCAGGTGCGCGAAGCGGCATTGGCCGCGGTCGAGGTGTTCGAGAGCCTGCACGGACCGGTGACGAAGTGGGCGCGTGCGCCGCGCAGCAAGGTGCTCGAGCTGACGCGCGACGGCGGCGTCGACATCAATGCCTACTACGACGGCGACGGCGTGCGCTTCTTCCACTATCCGGTCGGGTCGGCCATCGCCTGCAGCGGGGCGAGCGCCGACATCGTCTCGCATGAAGTCGGCCACGCGCTGCTCGACACGATCCGCCCGGAGCTGTGGGATTCGAACTATCCCGAGGTAGCCGCATTCCACGAGGCGTTCGGCGACTGCATCGCGATGCTGACCGGGCTGGCCGATCGCGACATGCGCAAGGACGTGGTCAAGGTGATCGGCAAGCGCAACTTCCTCGAGACCTTCGGCGAGGATTTGTCGTGGACCGTGCGCAAGGTCAAAGGCGCGTCATGGAACCCGTCGAAGCCGCGGCAGGCCCGCAACAAGTTCCGCTGGGCGCTGCCTTCGACGCTTGCCGATGACGGGCCGGGCGGCACGCTGATCAACGAGCCGCACAGCTTCGGCCAGGTGTTCACCGGCTGCTTCTACGACACGATCGCATTGCTGTTCGCCGGCGGTGCGAAGACCGAGTCGAATCTGTGGAGCGCGGCGAGCACGACGGCGCAGGCGCTGTTTGCCGCCGCAAAGGCTGCGGCCGTCACGCCGCGCTTCTTCCAGGCCGTCGGCCGTGCGATGGCTTTGCACGACACATCCGCGGCAGGAAGCACGCGCGACATCGTCCGCCAGGCATTTGCAAACCATGGCATTGCGCTCGGCAGCGCGGCAGCGGCAGTGCCCCGCGCAACGGTCGCCGGAACGAGGCTGAGGCGCGGCGCGGTCGCATCGCCGGTGCTGATGGCATCGACCGCGGCCGACCTGCGCGTGCGGCTCGGCGCGGCGCGCCGCGTCGCCTTGCAGGTGCGCGGCGTCACGCTCGGCAGGCAGCATCTGGTCGAGGCGTCGCACCGGCGCCGCATCGATCTCACCGGGCTTGCCGGGTACCTCGAGAACGTGTTCGCGCTCGGTTCCGAACCGGTGCTGGTTGCACCGGTGCGCGGCGCGATGGCAATCATGAGCAGCATGCCGGACGCCAACGCGACGCGCAACGAAGTGCAGGTGTTCGTCAAGGGCATGGTCGCGCGCAACGAGATCGCACACGCCAGCAACAAACCCGCCGTCGCGCATGTCAAACGCGGCGCCGTCGCTGCCGTGCCGGTCGCCGCGCGCCCGGTCACGCATCGCATCGTCAGGCAGCACGGCGACGCGCTGCTGCAGCGGGTTCGCTTTGCCTGCGGCTGCTGCGCGGCGCGCTAGCGCATGAGGGCGGGTTTGATCAGATCGCCGAAAAGCGCTTGCGCACGAGGCGCG
>DATNFS010000075.1:0-3080 GCA_035606275.1 Rudaea sp. | reverse complement strand
GCTCGACGGGTTTCTCGCGCGCCATCCGTATGCGCCGGATTCGCTGTCGCAGGGATTCCTGTCGTGCATGTACGATCTGCAGGAAATCCTCGCCGACGTGACCGGCATGAAAGGCGGCGTATCGCTCGCGCCGATGGCCGGCGCGCAGGGCGAGTTCGCGGGTGTGGCGATGATCATGGCCTACCACAAGCATCGCGGCGACACGGCGCGCACCGAGATCATCGTGCCCGACGCGGCACACGGCACCAATCCGGCCACGGCGACGATGTGCGGCTGCACGGTGCGCGAGATTCCGACGCAAAGCGACGGCGACATCGATGTCGAGGCGCTGAAGAAGGTGCTCGGGCCGACCACGGCCGGCATCATGCTGACCAATCCGTCGACGATCGGCGTGTTCGAACGGCGCATTGTGGAAATTGCCAGGCTGGTGCACGAGGCCGGCGGACTGCTCTATTACGACGGCGCCAACCTCAATGCGATCCTCGGCAAGGTGCGCCCCGGCGACATGGGCTTCGACGCGATCCACATGAACCTGCACAAGACGTTTTCGACGCCGCACGGCGGCGGCGGTCCGGGCGCCGGTGCGGTCGGCGTGTCCGAGCGGCTGCGGCCGTTCCTGCCGATCCCGATGGTCGGAAGGCGTGCGGACGGCAGTTGCCACTGGCTGCGCAAGAAGGATTGCCCGCTGTCGATCGGCCGGTTGTCGACGTTTGCCGGCAACGCCGGCGTGCTGCTGCGCGCGTACATCTATGCGCGCCTGCTCGGCCGCGAAGGCATGCCGCGCGTCGCCGAATACGCCACGCTCAATGCCAATTACCTGGCCAAACGCCTCGCCGGAAAAGGCTTCGACCTGGCCTATCCGCAGCGCCGTGCGAGCCATGAATTCATCGTCACGGTGGCGCGGCAGAAGAAGGACAACGGCATTACCGCGCTGGATTTTTCCAAGAGCCTGATCGACCGCGGCATTCACGCGCCGACCAATTATTTTCCGCTGCTGGTGCCCGAATGCCTGCTGATCGAGCCGACCGAAACCGAGGCGAAGGAAACGCTCGACGAGTTCGTCGAGGTGATGGGCGAACTGCTGGTCCTGTCGCGCGACGATCCTCAGGCAATGAAGGATGCGCCGGTGACGCTGCCGGTACGCCGTCTCGACGACGTCAAGGCAGCGCGCGAACTGGACATTGCGTGGAAGCCGCCCGGCGCGACCGAGGCGGCCGCTGCCGCCTGATCGGCAGGGCATGAAGGGGACCCAAAACCATGCCGAGTATCGAGCCGCGCGGGCCGAAGCAGATCTACAAGGCGTTGATCTGGTCGATGAAGGGCCTGCGCGCCTGCTGGCAGTTCGAAGCCTCGTTCCGCCTGGAAGTCTACCTGTGCGTGGTGTTTTTCCCGCTCGGGATCTGGCTCGGCCGCGGCGGCGTGGAAAAGGCCATGTTGTGCGGCAGCCTGTTGCTGGTGCTGTCGGCCGAAGTATTCAACTCGGCGCTCGAGGCGGTCGTCGACAAGGCGAGCCCCGAATTCCATGAACTCGCCGGCCGCGCCAAGGACATGGGGTCGGCGGCGGTCTTCCTGCTGATGATGAATGTGCTGTTATGCTGGACCCTCGTGCTCTGGCAGCGATTTTGATGTCGACCGGAAAATTCCAGGGATCGGCGCAACGTGGCAGTTAACGGCGAGCTGATCATAGCGCTGCTGACCCTGAGCACGCTGGAAATCGTGCTCGGTGCCGACAACCTCGTTTTCATTTCGATCGCGGTCGGCCGCCTGCCTGCGCAGATGCGGCCGCGCGCCCGCCGCTTCGGCCTGGCGCTGGCGTGTGTCACGCGTTGCGCGCTGCTGTTCGTGCTGGCGAAGTTGGCGCGCCTGGACGATTCGCATCTGCGCCTGTTCACGGCATTGGGCAAGGTTATATCGCTGCGCGACCTGATCATGGTCGGCGGCGGCGTGTTCCTGCTGATCAAGGGCACGATGGAAATCCGCGACGCGATCTGGTCCGACCCGGCCGAGCCGGACAAGGACGCAACCGCCTCGAAGTTCCTGCTCGTCATCCTGCAGATCGCGATCATCGACATCGTGTTCTCGCTCGATTCGGTGATCACGGCGGTCGGCATGGTGCGCAGCATCCCGGTCATGATCTCCGCGATCATCCTGGCCGTGCTGGTGATGATCTTCGCCGCGAATCCGGTCGGCGATTTCATCGACAACAATCCGACGATCCGCATGCTGGCGCTGGCCTTCATCATGCTGATCGGCGTCGTGCTGATCGGCGAAGGCATCGATGTGCACGTGCCGCGCGGCTACATTTATTTCGCCATGGCCTTCTCGGCGGTCGTCGAACTGCTCAACCTCAAGGCCAAGCGCGAAAAGACGCGCCGTTACCGACGACGTGCCGAGGACAGCGCGCGCGCGCCGAAGGAAGATTGAACGGCGCTCGCCGGCGCCCCACGTTGTATGATGCAATCGCTGGCGATCCAACCACGGAGAGCGTTCATGACCACTCGACACGTCGTACTGTTGCTGCTTGCCGTCTTCCTGCTCGGCGGCTGCGGGTACAACTCGATCCAGTCCAAGGACGAGGGCGTCACGGCCGCCTGGTCCGAAGTCGTCAACCAGTACCAGCGCCGCGCCGACCTGGTGCCGAACCTGGTCAATACCGTGAAGGGCTACGCGCAGCACGAAGAAGAAGTGCTGACCAAGGTCACCGAGGCGCGTGCGTCGGTTGGCAAGATCCAGATTTCCGCCGCCGACTTGAGCGACGAGGCCAAGGTCAAGCAGTTCCAGGCCGCGCAGGGTGAACTGTCGAGCGCGCTGTCGCGCCTCATGGCCGTGTCGGAAAACTACCCGAACCTGAAGGCAGACGGGCTGTTCCAGAACCTGCAGGCGCAGCTCGAGGGCACCGAGAACCGCATCGCCGTCGCGCGCAACCGCTACATCGCCGCGGTGCAGGACTACAACACGTTCGTGCGCAGCTTCCCGCAGAACCTGACCGCGAAGATGTTCGGCTACAAGACCAAGGCGAACTTCACGGTCGAAAACGAAAAAGCGATCTCCACCGCGCCGACGGTCGACTTCAACAAGCC
>DATNFS010000074.1:0-13648 GCA_035606275.1 Rudaea sp. | reverse complement strand
GAGTTCGAACGGTTTTTCCACGCCGCCTGTGGCCGCTAACGCCGCGCCGTACTGATACGCTTTGGCGTGAATCGGCAAGGCACAGGAATCCCACGAAGGAGGCAAAAGACGCCCGCGGCAGGAGGGGAACGAATTTTCCCTTGCGGCAATTCCCGGCCTGTTATCGGGCTTCGGCAAGAAGTTCGATCGGCACGCTGCGCGCGGCCGGCCCGCGGCGAAGAAATTTTCGGGCAGCAACGCGGAGGTGTAAGACCCGATCAGGGCAGCTGCTCGAAATCCGCGGCGAAGATCCGGTCGCCCTGCGATTCGAACGCGCCGATATCGACGGTCCCGTTATAGATCCGGTTGCCCGAAGCGCGCTGGTCGCTGCTGAGCGGATTGCCGTCCCATTGCGCCAGCGCATTGTTGCCGGCGTCGATCGCCGGGCTGCCGTCGAGCAGCGCCATGGTCCAGGTCGGACCGCCGTTGTCCTGCAGCGGACCCAGACCCGGGTCGCTCGTGAACTGGTTGTGGTTGCCCGGATCGGAGAAGGGAATGAAGTCCAGCGCCGTGCCGAGCAGGCTGTACTGCGCAGTCAGCGTGCTCTGGCTCTGATCGAGATCGGCAGTTTGCTCGTTGCCGGGCTCGGCCATGTTGGCGCTGACGATCGAGTTGGCCACCGTCACGCTGGCCAGGTAGGCAAGGATGCCGGCTGCACCGATCGCGGAATTTCCGGATATCGTGGAATTGACGATGCCGGCTGCGCCATCGTTGGCATAGATTGCGCCGCCGTAGCTCGCGCTGTTTCCGGTCAGCGTCGAGTTGACCAGCATCAACGGGCAGGCTTCTGCCAGGATGCCGCCGCCGCGATTGTCGCCGGCGTTTGCGGAAATCGTCGAATCCACGACATCGAGCTGCGTGCAGCGATGGCCATAGATGCCGCCGCCGCTCTGCGGCGGCGCACCGGAGGCGCTGTTGCCGGAGACCGATGAGCGCGTCAGCGACAGCTTGCCGTAGTAACTCATGAACGCGCCGCCGCCGCGGCTGGCGCCGTTGCCCGAGATGACTGAATCGGTCGCCTGCACGTCGGTGCCATTGACGATCTCGAGCCCGCCGCCCTTGCGCGATGCCGTGTTGCCGGAGACGTTGCAATTGTTCAGCGTGAGGTTCGTGTAGTTGAATGCCGCGATGCCGCCGGCATAGTCGGCGCTGTTGTTCGAAACGACGACCGTGTCCAGCGACACCGTGCTGGAAAGCAGGAACAGGGCGCCGCCGCTGTTGCCGGGAATCGAGCCGTTGGTCAGGCTGATGTTGCTTGCCGAAAACGTGGTGAAGCCGACATACATCACGCGTGAGGCATGATCGGCATCGATCGTCTGCCCACTGCCCAGTATGGTCAGCGGGTTGGTGATGGCAAGCTCGGTGCCGGCCAGCGTTATGGTCGAATTGACGAGGCTGTCATCGAAGACGATCGTGTCGGAATTGTCGCCGCTTATGCAGGTGCTGTCGCCGTGAGCGTTCTTGTTGGCCGACACGATGGCCTGGCGCAGGGTGCAGGTCGACGACGTGCCGGCGTCGCCGCCATCGGTGACGACAATCGTCGCGGCACGCCCGCTCGTCGCAGCGAAGGCCAGTGACACCGCCAACGCGAGCGGCCGCAGTTCCGGATGCAGTGGCAAACGCACGCATACCCCCTGTTGTCGCATCCTGCCGACGCGAGCGCGGAATACTACCTGCTACGCGCAAAGGCGCCTATCCGCAGGCGAGTCTGCCCGTTGCCCTGATAAGGATCCATTCACGAACGTGAAGGCCTGCTGTCGGGCGAGCGCGTGACCGGATCGAGTCCGGCGACGAACGCGGTCATGGCCGGGCGTTCCGCGCGTACTTCATCCTCGCGACATTCATCCGGGCCAGCCGCGGACCCAGATATGCGATGCGACTGCCCGAACTTGCAGGACACGAACCGCTTTCCGGCGCTCAGGCTGCCGTGCGTCCGCCGAGCGAGCGCAGCAGGTCCTGCGCCGTGCCGAGCCGTTCGGCCGCACCGGGCAGCTCGAGGCGGATGCGCAGCTTGTCCTGGCCGTCGAGCGCATACACCTTCGGTTGCGCCTGGATCAGCTTGATCACGCGCAACGGATCGATGTTCGGTTGCGGCCTGAAGAAGATGCGCCCGCCCTTGTCGCCGAGGTCGAGCTTGCGCACGCCCAGTGCGTTCGCGCCGAGCTTGATCCCGGTGACGGCGAAGAGCTGCTTGAGCGCATCCGGCAGCAGGCCGAAGCGGTCGATCATCTCGACCTGCAGCTCGCGCAGCGCGTCCGCATCGCGCGCACTGGCGATGCGCTTATACAGGGTTAGGCGCGTGTGCACGTCGCCGATGTAGTCGTCGGGAATCAGCGCCGGGATGTGCAGTTCGATCTCGGCGTCATGGTCGGAAGTCAGATCGAAGTCCGGCACCTGGCCGTTCTTCAGCGCCGAGACCGCGCGTTCCAGCAGTTCGGAATACAGCGAGAAACCGATCTCCTCGATCTGGCCGCTCTGCTCCTCGCCGAGCAACTCGCCGGCGCCGCGGATCTCCAGGTCATGCGTGGCCAGCGTGAAGCCGGCGCCGAGTTCCTCGAGCGACGCAATCGCTTCGAGGCGTTTTTCGGCGTCGGCCGTCATGGCGCGCCGGTCCGGCACGATCAGGTAGGCGTAGGCGCGATGATGCGAGCGGCCGACGCGGCCGCGCAGCTGGTGCAGCTGGGCCAGGCCGAAGCGGTCGGCGCGATTGATCACGATCGTGTTCGCGCTGGGCACGTCGATGCCGGACTCGATGATCGTCGTGCATACCAGCACGTTGAAGCGCTGGCGGTAGAAGTCGAGCATGACCTGCTCGAGCTCGCGCTCGGGCATCTGGCCGTGGGCGATGCGCAGGCGCGCGTCGGGGATCAATGCCTGCAGCTCGCGCGCGGTCCGGTCGATCGTGTCGACTTCATTGTGCAGGAAATACACCTGGCCGCCGCGCGCCAGCTCGCGCTGGAACGCCTCGCGCACCAGCGCCGGATCGTATTGCGCGACGAAGGTCTTTACCGCGAGCCGGTGCTCCGGCGGCGTGGCGATGATCGACAGGTCGCGCAGCCCGGCCATCGACATGTTCAATGTGCGCGGGATCGGCGTCGCCGTGAGCGTCAGCAGGTCGACCTCGGCGCGCAGCTTCTTCAGGGCCTCCTTCTGGCGCACGCCGAAGCGGTGTTCCTCGTCCACGATGACCAGGCCCAGCTGCTTGAACTTCACATCCGGCTGCAGCAGGCGGTGGGTACCGATCATGACGTCGGTCTGGCCGTCGCGCAGTTTCGCTAGCGCAGCCTCGACTTCCTTCTTCGACTTGAAACGCGAGATCACTTCGACACGGACCGGCCAATCGGCGAAGCGGTCGGCGAAGTTCTGGTAGTGCTGCTGCGCGAGCAGGGTCGTGGGCACCAGCACGGCAACCTGCTTGCCGGCCGTCGCCGCGACGAACGCGGCACGCAGCGCGACTTCGGTCTTGCCGAAACCCACGTCGCCGCAGACGACGCGGTCCATCGCCTTGCCGGAGGCGAGGTCGGTGATGACGGCTTCGATCGCCTGCAGCTGGTCCGGCGTTTCCTCGAACGGAAACGTCGCGGCAAACTGTTCGTAGAGATTGCGATCGTAGGCGAACGCATGGCCCGGGCGCGCTTCGCGCTGGGCGTACAGGGCGAGCAGGTCGGCAGCGACATCGCGCACCTTCTGTGCCGCCTTGCGCTTGGCGCGTTCCCAGGCATCGCCGCCGAGCGAATGCAGCGGCGCCAGTTCCGGCGCGGTTCCGGAATAGCGCGACACCAGTTGCAGCTGCGCCACCGGAACGTACAGCTTGTCGCCTTTTGCATATTCGATCTGCAGGAACTCGCCGTTGGCACCGTCCGAAACGGGCCGGCCGACGTCGAGCTTGACCAGTCCCTGATAGCGTCCGACGCCGTGATCGACGTGCACGATCGGCGCGCCGATTGCCAGTTCCGCCAGGTCGCGCAGCACCGCCTCCGGATCGCGCACCGCGAGCTTGCGCCGGCGCGACTGCTGCGCGCGTTCGCCGTACAGCTGGCGTTCGGTCAGCACCGTGATCGGCGGATCGGCCAGCGCGAATCCGTCGTCGAGCGCGGCGACCGTGATGCAGAACGCCGTTGCAGAATCTCGTTCCTCGTCACCGCGGCTTGCGCCGGGATGACGGATGTCTCGAGGCTGCAGAAATTCCTGCCACGAAGCGACCGCCTGCGGTTTGAGGTCTGCCTGTGCCAGCTGGTCGAGCAATGCTTCGCGCCGTCCCGCCGAATCGGCCGCGATCAGCACGCGGCCGGTGTAGGTGGCGAGAAAAGCCTTCAGCTCGGCCGCCGGTGCTTCGCCGCGCCGGTTGATCGGCAGCGGCGGCGCCGGCTGCGTGCCGAGATCGACGGCGTGCTCGCTGGAATCCTTCGCGACGATTTCGACGCGCAGCCTGAGATTCAGTTGCTCGCGCAGGCGATCGGGCGCCAGATACAGCTCGCTTACCGGCAGGATCGGACGCTCGATGTCGTGCGCGCGGCTGTCGTAGCGTGCCTGCGCCTGCTGCCAGAACGTCGCGGCGGCGCCGAGCGTGTTTTCGGCCAGCACGAACAGTGTTTGCTCGCCGAGATAGTCGAACAATGTCTCGGTCTTGTCGAAGAACAGCGGAAGGTAATACTCGATGCCGGCCGGCGTGGTGCCTTCCTTGAGATCCTGATACAGCGGACAGCGGCGCGGGTCGATCGGAAAGCGGTCGCGCAGCGTATTGCGGAACGCCTTGACCGATTCCTCGGTGAGCGGGAACTCGCGCGCCGGCAGCAGGTTGACGCGCTCGACCTTGTGCGCGGAACGCTGCGTTTCCGGATCGAATGTACGGATCGATTCGATTTCCCGGTCGAACAGCTCGATGCGGTACGGTTCCGCGGTGCCCATCGGAAAGACGTCGAGCAGCGCGCCGCGCACGGCAAAATCGCCGGGCTCCTGCACCTGCGGCACATGGCGCTATCCGGCCGCCTCGAGCCGGCGCTGCTCGTGCCCCAGATCGAGTTTCTGCCGCAGTTCGAGGACGAGGCTCGACCCGCCGATGAAACTGCGCGGTGCCAGGCGCTGCATCAGTGTCGCGATCGGCAACACCAGCACCCCGCGCAGCGTCGTCGGCAGGCGGTACAGGGCGGCAATGCGCTGCGACACGATTTCCGGGTGCGGCGGAAACAGGTCGTAGGGGAGCGTTTCCCAATCCGGCAGGTGCAGCACGTCGAGCGGCGGACCGGCTCCCGCGGGCGGCGCAAAAACGCGCAGGTCCGATTCGAGCGCCTGGGCCGACTGCGTATCGCGCGTGACCGCGACGACGATGCCTGCATGCGTGTGGGCGGCCCGGGCGATCGCCAGCGCCATCGCGCTGCCGTGTGGCGCGTTCCAGTAGCCGCGCTGCCGCGCGTCGTGCGGCAGCGGGGGGTGCATCAATGACCTAGTAGCGCCCATCGACCATCCAGATTCATTTCCGAGGCAGAAGCGTCCGACCCGGGGATTCGCGGGCGGGCGCATCAAGCCGTGAACTCCGCCGCGCGATCGGCGCAGCGGACGGTTTTCCGCGCGCCGGTCCGGTCCGCACGCGGTCAATCGGCTTCGTTGAAAAAACGACACCGGCGCCGGAGCACGGTATGTGCCCAGCGCGGGGCGCGCAGTGTATCGCGTCGCGCTGCGACATGTGATTTTTCAGGGCGTTACTTTCGACACGGCCCACGAATTTTCACATGTATTTACGCGGCGGCCAGCGCGGTTCAGCGATAATGCGCCCAGGTGATCCAAGAATCGCCCTGCCGTTCGAGCAACTCCGCGTCGTCCCCTGATTCATCAAGGAAAACATGTTGGTCCTGACCCGACTCCGTTCAATGCGTCGATCGGCATCGATGGCGGTTCTGCCCGCCGTCCTGCTGGCAGCCTGTTCGCCGCCGCCGCCGCCGCCGGCCGATCCCGCTGTCCCGGTGAGCGTCGCCGCTGCCGTCAGGAAAGTGATGCCAGAGCTGGTCACGGCAGTCGGCACGGTCGAGGCGATCAACAGCGTCGCGGTCAAGTCCCTGATCGACGGCCAGCTGCTGCAAAGCGCTGTCAGGGACGGCGACGACGTCAAGACAGGGCAGCTGCTGTTCAAGATCGATCCGCGCCCGGCCCAGGCGACGCTCGCGCAGATGCAGGCGGCGTTGGCCAAGGATGTCGCCGCACGCGACCTTGCCCACGCGCAGGTGCGGCGCTACCAGCCGGTCGCCGACAAGGGTTTCATCTCGGCCGACCAGATGCAGCAGTACGTGACCGCCTACGAGGCGGCGGCTGCCAGCGTCAAGGTCGATCAGGCGAATGTCGAAGCGGCCAGGCTCACGCTCGCCTATGCCGACATCTACGCGCCGATCTCGGGGCGCGCCGGTCGCATCCTCGTGCAAGCCGGCAACCTGGTGAAGGCCAACGACACCAATCCGTTGCTGGTGCTGAACCAGATCGCGCCGATCTTCGTCACCTTCTCGATCCCCGGCGACCTGGTCGATCGCGTGCGCCAGGCGCAGGCGCAGGCCACCCTGGCGGTCGAGGCGAGCGGCGCGGGCATGAGCAAGCCGGAAAGTGGAAAACTGGCCTTTGTGGACAATGCGGTCGACCCGACCACCAATACGGTAAAGCTGCGCGCCAGCTTCGCCAACGACAATCAGGTGTTGTGGCCGGGGCAGTTCGTCAATGTCACGCTGACCGTCGGCAGCGACCGCGACGCGATCGTCGTGCCCGACGCCGCGGTCAAGGCGGGGCCGGACGGCAGCTATGTATTCGTCGTCAAGGCCGATGGCCGGGCCGAGCAGCGCGCCGTCGAAGTCGCGCGCGCGGTCGGCGACGAGGCGATGATCAGCAAGGGCCTTAACCCCGGCGATGTGGTCGTCACCGACGGCCAGTCGCGGCTGGTCGACGGCAAGCGGGTGAAAGCTCCGGATCAGGCAGGCAAGGCCACGGCCGGGCAAGACGCGGCGAAATAGCGCGACGCCGATGACTTCCGTCTCCGAAATCTTCGTCCGCCGCCCCGTCATGACGACCCTCGTCATGATCGGGATTCTCGTCTTCGGCTTAGCGGCATACCGGCTGCTCCCGGTATCTGACCTGCCCAACGTGGACTTTCCGACGATCCAGGTCACGGCGAATTTGCCCGGTGCCTCGCCCGAAACGATGGCATCGGCCGTCGCCACGCCCCTGGAAAAGCAGTTCTCGACGATACCCGCGCTCGACTCGATGACGTCGCAGAGCGGCATCGGCCAGAGCCAGATCACGCTGCAGTTCACGCTCGAGCGCAACATCGATGCGGCCGCCCTCGACGTGCAATCGTCGATTTCGGCGGCACTCAAGCAGCTGCCGCCGACGATGACCACGCCGCCGACCTTCCGCAAGGTCAATCCGGCAGATGCGCCTATTTTCTTCATCGGCATGAGTTCGAAGACGTTGCCGCTGTCGAAGGTCGACGAGTACGGCGAGTCGCTGCTTGCGCAGCGGCTGTCGATGATCGACGGCGTCGCGCTGGTGAACGTCTACGGCTCGGCCAAGTACGCCGTGCGCATCGACCTGGATCCGGGCGCGATGGCTGCGCGCGGCCTCGGCATCGACCAGGTGCAGGCAGCGGTCGGCAACGGCAATGTCGACCTGCCGACCGGCACGCTATATGGCGGCAACCGCACCTACAACCTCATGGTCAACGGTCAGTTCGAGGCAGCCAAGCCGTTCGAGGACCTGATCGTGAGCTATCAGAACGGAGCGCCGGTGCGGCTTCGCGACATCGCTCACGTTTACGATGGCGTGCAGAACGACAAGCTCGCCGCCTGGGTCAACGGCACGCGCGGCGTGCTGCTGGCGATCCAGAAACAGCCCGGCGTCAACACGATCGCCGTGGTCGAGCGCATCCGGGCCGTGCTGCCGGACTTCGAGAAGCAGCTCCCGGCCGGAGTCGACCTGAAGGTCTTCTACGACCGTACCGAAAGCATCCGTGCCTCCGTCAACGACGTGCAGTTCAGCCTGTTCCTCGCGCTGATCCTGGTCGTGCTGGTGATTTTCCTGTTCCTGCGCAACCTGTCGGCGACGATCATTCCATCGCTGGCACTGCCGATGTCGATCGTCGGTACGTTCGCGATCATGTATCCGTTCGGCTACAGCCTCGACAACCTGTCGCTGATGGCGTTGACGTTGTGCGTCGGCTTCGTCGTCGACGATGCCATCGTGATGCTGGAAAACATCTCGCGCCATCTGGAAATGGGCAAGACGCCGCTCCAGGCAACGCTGGACGGCGCGCGCGAAATCGGCTTCACGATCGTGTCGATGACCTTGTCGCTTGCGGCGGTGTTCATCCCGTTGCTCTTCATGGGCGGCATCATCGGCCGCCTGCTGCACGAATTCGCGGTGACGATCGTCAGCGCGGTGCTGGTCTCCGGGTTCGTCAGCCTGAGCCTCACGCCGATGCTGTGCAACCGCATGCTGAAGTCGCACCACGGCGAAACGCACGGCCGCATGTACCAGTTCTTCGAGCACGTCTTCGACGGCATGCAGAATTTCTACCGGCGCACGCTGCAGGCGAGCCTGAAGCACCGCCGTGTGGTGCTGGTCGTGTTCGGCCTCATTCTCGCCGCGACGGTCATGCTGTTCGTGATCGTGCCGAAGGGATTCCTGCCGAGCGACGACACGGGCCAGCTGTTCGTGTTCGACGAGGCCGATCAGGACGTCGGTTTCGACGAGATGGCGCGCAAACACAGCGAGGCCGCGAAGATCATCCGCGAAGATCCGAACGTTGCCGGCGTCATGGCATTCATGGGCGTTTCCGGCAGCAGTGCGACACTGAACGTCGGCCGCATGATCGTTACACTGAAGCCGCGCAGCGAGCGCGGTTCGCCGGATCAGGTGATCCAGGAGATGCGGCCGAAACTCAATGGCATTCCGGGCTTCAAGGTCTACCTGCAGAACATCCCGATCATCCGCATTGGCGCTCACCTTACCAAGACCGAGTTCCAGTACGCGTTGCAGGATATCGACACCAAGGAGTTGTTCGCGTTCGTGCCGAAGCTGGTCGACACGGTGGCCAAGCTGCCGGGCTTCCAGGACGTGACCAGCGACCTGCTCATCGCCCAGCCGGAAGTGGACGTCAAGATCGATCGCGATGCCGCCTCGGCGGTCGGTGTCACGGCGGCGCAGGTCGAAGGCGCGCTGTACACCGCATTCGGCCCGCAGCAGGTGTCGACGATCTACACGTCGATCGACCAGTACTGGGTGTTGATGCAGGTCGATCCGAAGCGGCAGGGCGATCCGAACGTGCTCAACCAGATCTATATCCGGTCGGGCAACGGCCAGCAGGTTCCGCTGTCGGCCGTCGCCCGTTTCGACAAGTCCGTGGGTCCGGCCACGATCAGCCATCTCGGCCAGGTGCCGGCGGTCACGCTGTCGTTCAACCTCGCGCCCGGCGTGTCCCTGAGCCAGGCTGTCGAGCGCATCGATGCGGCAGTGGCCAAGCTGAAGATGCCGGACACGATCACGGGCGTGTTCCAGGGCACGGCGCAGGCGTTCCAGTCGTCGATCGCCGGCATGGGCATCCTGCTGTCGCTGGCGATCTTCGTCATCTATCTCGTGCTCGGCATCCTCTACGAGAGCTTCATCCATCCGCTGACCATCCTGTCGGGTCTGCCGACCGCGGCATTCGGCGCGCTGTTGACGTTGATGCTGTTTCACATCGACCTGAACCTGTATTCGGCCGTCGGCCTGATCATGCTGATCGGCATCGTCAAGAAGAACGCGATCATGATGATCGACTTCGCCGTCGAGGCCGAGCGCAACGGCAAGCCTGCCGAGGAGGCGATCTTCGAGGCCTGCCTGGTGCGTTTCCGTCCGATCATGATGACCAGTTTCGCCGCGCTGTTCGGTACGCTGCCGATCGCGCTGGGACTGGGCTCCGGCGCGGAGTCGCGCCGTCCTCTGGGTCTGGCCGTCGTCGGCGGCCTGCTGACCTCGCAGGTGCTGACCCTGTATCTGACGCCGGTGATCTATCTTTACTTCGATCGCCTGCAGCAGCGGCTTCGGTCGCGGCGCGGACGCAAGCAGGTCGCTGTTGCGCGGGGTTCCGAAGCACACGGCCGCGTCTAGCCGTCGCATCGTTGCGGCGCTGCCGCAACATCCCGCCGCGACCGGACAGTCTGCGGCGCGTCGTGCAAGCTAGAGCGTCAACTGAACCCGGATGATGCCCGGATCATGGAACGCCAGCTGGCGCGCGAAACCAAGGTGAGCGCACAACTCCAGCATCGCGCCATTTTCGCTCAGCACATCGCCCCAAAGTTCGACCGCGCCGCGCTGACGGCAGGCGTGGATCAGGCGTTGCATCAACAGCGTGCCGAGGCCCTGGCCTGCAAAGTCGTGCTGGACGATCAGCGCGAATTCGGCAGCCAGCGTGACCGGATCGATGTAGGCGCGCGCAACAGCGCGGATGGTCGGCGCGACCTCGTCGCCCGGATCCAGCAGCACGATGGCCAGCGCGTGCTCGGTGTCGATGTCGCAGAACTGCCTGGCCATCGGCGCCGGCAGGTCGGTCAGCGGGTGCAGGAAGCGCAGGCGGATTTCATCCGGCGTCAGCGCGGCAAAGCCGCGGCGCAGCGCGTCGACGTCGTCGCGGTGGATGTCGCGCAGCAGCAACGTCCTGCCGTCGCGCGTCGTGATCAACTCGCCGGTCAGGCGCGGTACCGGTACCGGCTGCGGGCGCGTATCACGCGGCGGCGGGCGTCCGCCGACGGTCTGGAAGCGCGTTGCTTCCGCGCCGCGGATGGTGTTGAGCGAGGTTTTCATGCGGCCACCTTGCCGGCCTGATCTAGAGCACGCCATCTAATCAGCGGCGGCGTTCAGCGTGCAGTCAATCCATTCCGGCGCAAGCGGCCGGCGCACGCGCAGAGCAATGCAAGCACCTGCGCCGCCGCCGACCCGCCTTCCGCTATATTGGCATCATGGCGGCTCTGCCGCGATGTGCACGGGCGCAATGATGGACATCGACGAGCTTCGCAAGGTATGCAGCGCCTGGCCGGGAGTCAGCCAGAGCGTGAAGTGGGAAGATGACCTGGTCTTTTCGGTCGGCGCGAAGATGTTCGCCGTGACGGCCCTGCGCGGACCGCACAAGGGTCGCATGTCGTTCAAGGTCGACCGCGACCGGTTTCTCGAACTGACCGACCAGCCGGGCCTTGTGCCGGCCCCATACATGGCGCGTGCATTCTGGATTTCGATCACCGAACCGGAACGTTTCAGCGAAGCGCAGACGCTGGCATTCGTGCGCCGCTCCTACGAACTGGTTCGGGGCGGGCTGAGCAAGAAACTGCAGGCATCGCTGGCCGACGACTGAACCGCCGGCCAGCACTTCGGTTCAACGCCTGAATTGCGCGAACGTGACGGTACGACTGCCTGTCCGGCACTTCCGCCGTCCACGCAAGGCCGGGACGTTACTGCCAGAACGGCAGGCTCGGTTCGATCGCATCGACGATGAGCACCGGCGCGGATTTGCGCAACTGCGGAGCGTTCATGGGCATCTGCGGTGGCGGACCAACCTTTGGGACATGGGCTTGATTCGGGGCAATGTTAAGCTAGGCTGCTGGCAACATCCTGGCAGCGGCAACTCGCCGGGCGAAGGGACGATCGCAGTGGTACGGTAGCGGGAAACGACGACCAGACATGTCCGGCAAGGCTGACTCTCTCAAGACCATCCTGTTCGCGCTCGGGGCGAATTTCGCGATCTTCGTCGCCAAGTTCGTGGCCGCGCTGCTTACCGGCTCCGGCTCGATGCTGGCAGAGGCGGTGCACTCGCTGGCCGATTGCGCCAACCAGGGCCTGCTGCTGATCGGCATGCGCCAGTCCCGACGCGCGCCGTCGGCCGAGCATCCGCTCGGTTACGGCCTGGTGGTGTATTTCTGGTCGTTCCTGGTCGCACTGCTGCTGTTCAGCGTCGGCGGCGTGTTTTCCTTCTACGAGGGCCTGCACAAGCTCGAGCATCCCGAACCGCTGCGCTGGCCCTGGCTGGCAGTCGGCGTGCTCGTATTCGGCTTCATTGCCGAGTCGTTCTCGATGTGGGGCTGCCTGCGCGAAGTGAACAAGGCGCGCGGCAGGAGGGGACTGTGGCGCTGGTTCCGCGACAGCCGGCAGAGCGAACTGATCGTCGTTTTCGGCGAGGATCTTGCTGCGTTGCTCGGATTGCTGATCGCGCTCGTGGCAGTGCTCACGACCGAGCTGACCGGCAATACACTGTTCGATGCCTACGGTTCCATTGCCATCGGTGTGCTGCTTTGTGTCATCGCCTTCTTCGTGGCGCGGGAAGTGGCCTCGCTCCTGGTCGGCAAGAGCGCCGAGGCGCACTTGCGCGAAGCGATCCGCGAGTTCGTCGGCGCCCAGCCCGAGGTCGAGGTCGTCTTCAACCTGATCACGCTGCAGCTGGGTCCGGACCTGATGGTCGCGACCAAGGCGAAGATGCGCGGCGAGACGTCCGGCCGCGAGCTGATCGAGGCGATCAACCGCGTCGAGGCGGCGATGAAGGCGCAGTTTCCGGAAATTCGCTGGTCGTTCTTCGAGCCGGATTTCGAGGATTGATGCGCCAAACGCAGCGCGCGCTGGCGGCATTTCCCGTGCGCGGGTTCGGTTTCGTGCCGCTGGCGGATTCCGCCACGCTGCACGGGCGCTTCGCCGGAGTTGCCTCGTCGCGCGCGCGTCGCAGGCGCGACGCAATCCGCCGAATGAGTCACGATCTGTCCGACCGGAGGTTTTGACTGTGGATCCGAAAACATTGATGCCGTTGTTGTTCGGGGCGCTGATTGCATTCGCGATCTATCGTCGCGTGCGCCGCAATATCGGCCGCCAGCTGCTCAGCCCGTTGCGCCTGAAATGGCGCATCGGCCTGTTTGCGGTTGTCGGTACGCTGGTCCTGTTCGTGTCCGCGCGCGATGCGGCGTTGTGCGCGGCCATGCTGGCGGGCATCGCAGGCGGGGCGGCGCTTGGCTGGCTCGGCTTGAAGCACACGCAGTTCGAGGCAACGCCGCAGGGACGCTGGTATACGCCGCACACATACATCGGCGCGTTCGTCTCGGCGCTGTTCCTGGGCCGCGTTGCCTACCGCTTCATCGTGCTGTATTCGACGTCGCATGCCGTGGCGGCCAATTCCGATCCGTTTGCCGCCTACCAGAAGAGTCCACTGACGCTTGCGATCTTCGGCGTGCTGGTCGGCTACTACATTTTCTACTACAGCGGCGTGCTGCGGCACAGCCGCGACCTGCAGGTGCCGCCGGGCGACTCGCCGCAGGCGGATTGAAGCCTTCAGTCGCGCGCAAGCCAGTCGACGCGCGCGGCGCTTCTTGCATCGCGCGCCAGTTGCTGCTGCAGCAGCGGCAGCGTCGCGCGCAGCTGTTCGTCGAATTTCCATGGCGCGTTGACGATCACCATGCCGCAGCCGTTCAGGCGCAGCGGTGAGTCGTCCGCATGGATCATCAGTTCAGCGACCAGGGTCTTGCGCGCGCCGTTCGCGCTGAACCAGCGCAGGAAGGGCCGCGTCGCCTCGCGTTGCTTGATCGGGTACCAGATCGCGTAGATGCCGGTGGGCCAGCGTTCCAGC
>DATNFS010000073.1:0-11679 GCA_035606275.1 Rudaea sp. | reverse complement strand
ATCGGCACCTGGTCGCCGCCACGGCTGTAGCGGTCGGTGCGGTAGACCATGCGCGCGCCGAAGGGGCTCAGGTACGTGTCGGCGAGGATGCTGACGAAGCGCGCCAGGTTGCGCGACGGGCTGTCGACCTCGCCGCCATTGTAGCGGCGGCGCGTCGCCTGCTCGGGCGTTTCGGTCGAGCGCGTGCCTTCGGAGAACACGCGCACGTGCGTGTCGTCCTTCACGCCATTGGTGCCGGTCGTGTTGCCCACGATGTCGTTGTTCAGCGCCGCTTCGACATTCCATTGGTGGTCGCGCGCGTATTGCGCCAGCAGCTTGCCGCCGTAGAGGCCCTGTTCCTCGCCGGAGAGCACCGCGTAGACGAGCGTGGCCCGAAACTTGTGTTGCGACAGAACACGTGCGGCTTCGATCACCGTTGCCGTTCCGGAACCATCGTCGTCTGCGCCGGGCGCATCGCTCTTCGCATCCATGACATCGACCACGCGCGAATCGATGTGGCCAGAGATGACGATCACGCGATCCGGATCGCTCGTGCCGGGCTGGATCGCGAGCACGTCGACGATCGAGGCCGGTTGCGGAATGCGCTCGCCGGTCACGGTCTGTTCCGGCATCTGGATCTGCAGGCAGCCATGGCAGCGCTTGCCGAATTCCTCGAAGCGGCTCTTCACCCAGCTCCGCGCTGCACCGATGCCGCGCGTCTTCGACCTGGTATCCGACAACGTGTGCCGTGTACCGAACCCGACGAGCCTGGCGATGGTCGCATGCAATTCGCCTGCATTGACGTCGGCGGCAACAGATTGAAGCAGCGGCGATTTTTCCGCGGCCTGCTGGTGGGCGGTGTCGGCAATCGCGCCCGGCGCAGCCAGCAAGAGGACCAGGGCAAGGGTTTTGGCGGTCGGCATGGCAGATTCCTGACAGCAGGTGCGGGACAGTACCCAGACGGCCGGATTTCGGCAAGCAGGGTGCGAGTGCAACCGCGCCGGATGATCTGGATCAATATGCGGCGCTCCGATCGGGACCAAGGTGGCGTTGCATTCGCCAGGGCGGTATCGATATGAGCTTCGCCGGATCCGGGAGTCTGTTCGATCGCATCGGCGGCGCCGCGGGCGTCGCGGGATTGGTAGGCCGGTTCTACGACAGGGTGCTGGCCGATGCCAGACTCAGACCGTATTTCAGTGACGTGGCGATGGACAAGCTGCGCGTGATGCAGTTCGAGTTTTTTTCCGCGGCGCTGGGCGGACCAGTTCATTACAGCGGACGGTCGGTGATCCATGCCCATCAGGGGCGCAACATATCACGCGCGCACCTGCAGGCTTTCGTGGAGCATCTTCTGGACACACTCAAGGAATATGCACTGAGCGAGGACGAGCGCTACGCGATCATCGCGCGCATCAACACCTACGCGGACGATGTCATCAGCGTCGGCGTAGGGCTCTGATCGTAAGGCTGCCTTGCTCGCGCTCTACTCGAATCCCGACTTGAATACCGTATCGGCGAGCGTCGATGACTGGAAGATGCCGAGCGGCGAGTAGCCGGCATAGCCTGGGAACACGTAGCCGATGTTCGCGTTGCCAAGCCTCGCAACGAGGGCTTCGGCCAGCACGCGCCGATAGTCCGTCGTCACGGCAACATCCGCGCCTTCGAACAGCTGGTCGCTGGCCAGGCCGGGGAACGTGCCGTAGATCTGGTTGCCGTTGACCGATGCGCCGAGCGCGAGCATCACCGTGCCGTAGCCGTGATCCGTGCCGCCGGATGCATTTTCCTGCACGCGCCGGCCGAACTCGCTGACAGTGACGACGGTGACGTTCTTCATGAAGTTGCCGGCGGCGTCGGTGGCAAGGTCCGTGTAAAACGCGTTGAGGCCGTCGTTGAGCACCTGCACCTGGTTGCCGAAGTAGTCGTAGCTGTCGGCCGGGTTGCCCTGGCCGTTGTGCGTGTCCCAGCCGCCGAGATCGACCGTGGCGATGCGCAGGCCGACGTTGCGCTTGACCAGCTGCGCGATGTTCTGCAGTTGCAGGCCGAATCCGCCGCTGCCGTAGCTGGCGCCTCCGGCGGGCTGATAGCCGCCGGTGTCGCCGGCGGAATAGGTATTGAAGTCGATCGAACGGAACAGGCTCAGCGCATCGAGCGCGGTGAGTCCCGCCGGCGCGAGCGGCAACGTGCTCGACTGCCATAGCGACGGCAGGATATCGACCACGCCCTTCAGGCCGGCGACACCCGAGGTGTCCGCGGCGTTCCACGGCCAGTTGCCCAGGTCGAGACGAAAGTCCTGGCCGCTGTTCATCGTGATCGCGTCGGTGCTGCCGAGCAGGCTCGTCGCGGTGATGCTGCCCATGCTCACCGCCGGCACGGGCACGTTGGCCGGAAGGTTCGCGCTGACGAGATGACGCGTCAGCCAGCCGATACCGCTGCCGGTGCCGCCGCCGACGCCGGTTTCGAGATTGGCCTGCGCTTCGAAGTGGCTGCGCACGACCGGATTCGGTGCCGCCTGTCCCGCCCCGACCACGAGCGCGAGGTGGCCTTGGGTGTAGAGCGACTTCAGTGCCGCGGCGCGCGGATGCAGTTGCCAGTTCGTGCTGCCCAGGGCAAGGCCGGCACCGGTGCCGGAATAGGGAACGCGCGTGCTGTCGCGGTTGGCTTCGTAATTGGCACGATCGGGATGGTTGGCGCCGGGCGAGAGCAGGCTCAGCGCGTCCATCGCGCCGCGCAGGAAGACGACCACGAGCGTGTCCTGCGTCGTGCTGTCGGTTGCGTCGAACGCGGCATAGCCGCGGGCGGCACTGCCCGCCAGCGTCGCGGCGCAGCAGCCCTTGAGGAAATCGCGGCGATCCAGCTGCAGCGGGCTCAGTCGCGGACGATTCATTGCGGCATCCTCGGCGCGAAGCTTTGCGTGCACGCGCCAGCAAAGCCCAAGAGCGGCCCATCATCACCTGACCCGTCTCTCAGATGAATGAGTCTGTTCGGGGAGAAGGGGCAAAGAGTTGCCCGGGGCGGGCGAATGCAGGTGCGGTGGAGAGTGACATGCCGGGGATTTTTCATGTCGTTTCTCAGCGCGTCAGGAAATCGGGGCTGGACAGGATCAGCGCGACCATCGAGCGCAGGCGCGACTTGGTGTAGTGGAGCTTCAGGTTTCCCGAATTCCATGTGTCCGTGGTCAGGTCGAGCGCATCGGTCGCGAGTGCATTCTGGCGCATGAAGTCGACTGCTGCATTGTATACATTCGCCGGACGCCAGCCGAGGATGCGGTCGCACCACAGGCCGGCAATGTTCGCTGCGGTGCGATTCCCCAGCAGCGGTATCGCCGTCAGCGTCTGCGCCTGCACGTCGGCGAGGTAGGGCGAGCCGGCGACGTTGCGGTCCTGCGTCGATTCGAGCAGGTAAGCGAGCATGCGCAGCGTCAGGCCGAGCGTGCCGGTGCTGGCCCACGCCGTCTGCGTGTCCGGATAGCCGTTCGGCGCGGGCCAGTAGAACGGCCGGTGGCCGGCGCCCTGCAGCGCCCACAGCATCGATGCGGTGGTCGTCCACTGGCCCGAAACATAGCTCGGGTTGTCCAGATCCGGCACCGGCGTGAAATCCGCGCCGCAGGCGCGCAGCGCGTTGACGAAGGCGACGCCGGGCCGCTTCATCTTCAGGCTCCAGCTGTTCTGGAATTCGCTCGACGTCAGCACCGCCTGCACCGTCAGCTGCAACTGGTTCGGCGCCTGGTAGTTCTGCAGGAACACGTTCGCGACGCTGCTTACGAGCGAACCCGGCGGATTGTCGCCGACCAGGCGGCGGCACAGCTTGGTCGCGATGAACGTCGCGACGCCGGGATGAATCGACAGCCAGTGGAAGATGTTCTGGCCGGCGGTGATGCCGGTGTTGGCGCCGATGTAGCGGTTGAGGAACGTCGTCGTGACTTTGTCATAGTGCAGCGAGTCGACATACTCGAACGTGCCTGGATTCGGGTCGGAGCCGACCTGCCAGGTGCTCTGCGAAATCGTCCAGCCGGTCAATGCGGTGGTCGCGTTGTAGACGTCGTCGTCGACGTACATCGCGCGAATCGACGAACCGTCGGCGGCCGTGACCATCGGAATCGGATAGACGCCGCTGTACGGATCCGGATCGACAACCCCAGCGTAGTTCATCGCACCGAGCGTGTGCAGTTCGCACAGTTCGCGCGCGTAGTTCTCGTTCGGGCCGGCGGCGAAACTCGAATACAGGTCGAGCATGAACATCATCGATGCCGACTCGCACACATTCATCAGCAGCGTCTTGAAGTTGCCGAACACGCCGTTGCCAACCGTGGTGTTGCGGAACAGTGCGTCGAACGCGGGGAAGATCGTGCCACCGTCATAGTCCCAGCCGAACACGCTGAAGTGGTCGTGCCAGAAATCGACCATGACCTCGAACAGCTGGTGCTTGCTGTAGGTCTGGCGGATGATCGTCGCGCACTCGACTTCCGCGATCGGCAGCATGCGGTGAGCGTAGTTGACCGTGTCGGAGTGAAATGTCGTCCACAGCTGCGTCGGCGTCAGGTTCAGGCTCTGGAAGTTTGCACCGGCGATACGCGCGCTGCAGCCGCTGTCGTCGTCGGTGAGGCTGAACTGGCGATCGAGCCAGGCGCTCCAGCGCGCCGTATCGCTGGCGCCGAGTGCGTTGAATGCGGTCAGGTCCGCCTGCGTGCAGCCGAACGTGGCGCGGTTGAGCCAGGCGACTGCGGCGGGCGGAGCGCTGAGGCTCGCGGTCGACGTCGCGGCGGCGTCCAGATGCGCCAGGCGCGTATCGACCGCAGGTTTGCCGGGGCGGCGCATCGAGACTGCCGCCGGGGCCGCATCGATACCCATTGCCGCCAGCAGCAGGTTGAGCGCGCGGCGGCGCGAGCTGACCGTCGAGTTGGCAGCAGTCGTTGACGACATCAGGTGACCTCGGACCTCCGTCGATTCGAATGTAACCGATTTGCCGAAAGTGTTTGTGACGACGCGCACGCGCCGCCGATGCCCCTGCGCCGGCGCGATGCGGCCTGGTCGCGCGGCTCGTGGCCGCAGACCGGCGGCATTGGCATCCACTTGTCGGCGAAGGCCGGCAGCGCGATCATTGATGTCTGCCGCTTGCCGCACCTCGCCGGGACGGTGCGAATTCCACGATCGCACAGGGGCGCATCCATGGAAACCGGGCCGAACGCTGCAGTTTTTCTGCAACAGATCCGCGGATTGCGCCGCGTGATTGCCGCGGCCATGGCCTGGTGCTCGGCTACGGTCGCGGCGGGAGCGACATTGCCGCAGCATGGCGTGGCCGTGGCCGATCTTGTCGGCGTATCCGGCGCGACCATGGCCGATGACAACGCTCCCGTGCGTCTGCCGGGGCACGTGCTGCAGCTGGCGCAGTCCGTCGCGGCTGCGACGGTGCCGCCGGCGGCGCTGGGCATCACACTGACGTTGCGCCGCGACGACGAGGCGGCGTTCCAGCAATACCTGCGCGATGTCTACGATCCTCAATCGAAGGACTACCGCCATTTCCTGACGCAGGCGCAGATCGCCGGGCGCTTCGGTCCGTCGCAGCGTGCCTACGATCAGCTCGCCGCATACCTCGCCGCGCAAAACCTCGGCCAGGTCGAAGGCTCGGCGAACCGCCTCACGCTGACGGTTTACGGTGCGCGACGCGATGCCGAGAGAGCATTTGGCGTGAGCATCGGCAGCCATGCGATCGGCACGCGCACCTTCTTCGCGAATGATCGCGATCCGGCGCTGCCGGCGGCGCTTGCCGTGCACGTGCAGGCGATCTCGGGCCTGTCGAATCTCGCGCAACCGCATGCGGTCAACCAGACCTTGCCACCGGCCAACTTCACCTGTCCAAACAGCGTCACGCCGGAAGACTGCAGTCTGTACGGTCCGGTGTGCGAGCTTTACTCCGCCACGAAGGCCACCGGCGAGCTGCTGCAAAGCATCGGCAGCGCCGGAGAAGGCGCCAGGGATCTTACCGTCGCGTTCAACTCCTACAGTCTCAACCTGCAGCTGTATTTCGAGGATTGCCTTACCGGCAACTTTTCCGATGCCGCATTTTCTGCAAGGCTCGCGGCCCGGCCCCAGGGGCCGCAGGCCGGCGTACCGTGGCACAGCGTTGATGGATCCGGCCAGACCGTTGGGATCGTCGCGTTCGACAATTTCCAGACCTACGACATTGCCAATTATCTGAGCTACACCGGCGCGCCGGTGGCGCAGTTGAACAATCTGAGTATCGTCAATGTCGGTGCCGGCGCGAGTTTCGGGGCGGCCGAGAGCGAAGTCCTGCTCGACATCGATACCGTAATGAGCCTGGCTCCGGCCAGCAAGATCATCGTCTACAGCTCGGGATTCCCCGGCTCCGGATCGAGCTTCCAGGGCGTCTTCAACCGGATGCTCAGCGATGGCCTCGTCACGATCATCAGCAACAGCTGGGCCTACTGCGAGGACCAGACGAGCCTTGCCGACGTGCAGAGCATCGACAGCATCCTGCAATCGGCGGCCGCGGGCGGCATCAGTGTGTTCTCCGGCAGCGGCGACAGCGGCAGCACCTGCCTCGACGGCAGGGCCAACACGGTCGCCGTGCCGGCCGATTCGCCGAACGTCACCGCCGTCGGCGGCACGACGCTGAAGGCCGGCGCCGGCGGAGTATACAAAGGCGAAACGTGGTGGGACGGCACGGCGCACACGCCGCCCAGCGGACAGGGCGGCTATGGCATCAGCCAGTTCTTCGGACGGCCGGCATATCAGACTGGCCATACTGCTTCGGCGCAGCGGTCGCTCCCCGACGTCAGCGCCGCGGCCGATCCGGTCAACGGCCTGATGCTCTGCCAGACCGATGCCGGCGGCTGTCCGACCGGTTCGCTGTACGGCGGTACGAGCATGGCGGCGCCGGAATGGGCCGCATTTACGGCGCTGCTGAACCAGTCGCACGGCAGCAAGCTTGGCTTCATGAATGCCGCCCTGTATCCGCTGTCCGCCTCGAACGGATTCCACAATGCAGCATCCATGGGCAGCGACTTCGCGCACGTCGGACTCGGCTCGCCGAATGTCAATGCGCTGAGCCTGCTCTTGTCGGGACAGTCGCCCGGTGCCGCGGATGCGAGCCAGTCACAGGTGCTGCCGACGGCATCGCGGCCGGCGCAATTCGCAAACGTTCCGGGTGTCCCTGCCGATGGCGCCAGCGCCGCCGTTGTCGTCGTGACGTTGCGCGATGCGAACGGCAACACGGTGCCCGGCAAGACCGTGACTCTGCAGGGCAATGCCGGCAACCATGCGACGATCGTCCCGGCGAGCGGGATGTCGTCGACAAGCGACGGCTCCGTCTCGTTTACCGTGACCGACCTGACCAGCGAGAGCGTCACTTTCGAGGCCACCGACACGACCGACGCGGTCGTCGTGACGCAGCAGCCATCGATGGCGTTCGTGACGCCGCCGGCCGCGTTCTCGTCGATCGTGGCATCGCCGACGTATCCGATTCCGGTCGCCTCGGACGGTGCCGCGACCGCCACGATCACGGTAACGCTCGAAGATTCTCTGCACCGGCCCGCTCCCGGCAAGTCGGTACAGTTGTACCAGCAGCACAATTCCGTGATCGTCACCGGCAATCCGGCCACGACCGACGCCAGCGGCCAGGCTACGTTCAACGTCACGGACCAGGTTGCCGAGACGGTGAACTACGTCGCCGTCGACCAGTCCGACGGCGGCCTGGTCGTCAACGGATCAACCAACGTGCTGTTCAGTGGAACATCGATCGGCTGTGCCGCCGGTCCGGCGCCGCAGGCCGGGCCGGGCTATCGTCTGGATGTCTATGCCAGCGGATTTCCGGTCCAGAACGGCACGAGCTACGGCGGTATCAACATCTTCGCCTGTGTCGGCGTCGGTGGCATTGCCTTCGACGGTGCCGGCAATCTGTTTGCCTCGGATTACGTCACGGGTGATGTATACAAATTCCCGCCGGGCGGCGGCGTTGCCGGCAACGCGACGAAGCTGCCGACGAATGTCGGACAGGGCCTCGGTGCGCTGAGCTATGGCACCGACGGCAACCTCTACGGCGTGCGCATCGCGACCACCGGCAACTACACGACCGGTGCCGTCGTGAGGATCAATCAGAGCACCGGCGCGCCGACGACTGTTGCCTCGAGCCTCACCTGTCCGTCGAACCTGGCCACCGATCCACTCAGCGGCGATCTGTTCGTGCCGGATTTCTGCAGTTCGCCTGCAGACAGCCCGGCGATTTTGCGTGTCGCCAATCCCGGCGGCGTCAGCCCGACTGTTTCGGGCTACGCGAATTCGGGCGGAGCGCCCAACGGCAGCGTCAGTACCGCGCCCGATGGAACGTTGTACGTGGTTTCCGCCTATCCGCCGTACGGCCAGGGCGGCATCGACGAGATCGGCGCCACCAACCAGCCGCAACCGTCGCCCGTGACGCCGACCGGCGTCTATTCGACCTACAGTGCCGCGGCGTTCGGCAGCAATCTTGTCGGCGGCGGGACGCAGGCGCTGATCACGAGCGTATTCAACACGCACGGCCTGGATCACTCGCTGGCCGCGTACGACATGACCGCGTCGCCGCCGAGCTTCAGCGGCGCGACGCTGGTTCAGGCCGACATCGGCGCGGTCAAGATCTTCGACGCGAACGGCTGCCTCTACCTGACCGATGCCAATGTCGTCTACAGGGTCAGCAACGCCGACGGTACGTGCCCGCTGGCTGGACTCGCGGCGAATCCATCGGTGGTGCTGGCGCCGGAGTCCTCGCTGGCGAATCTTGCCGAGGGCACGTCCGTGCTGTTCGACGTCACCTTCCCGCACACGGCTCTGCCGACCGGTACGCCGGTCACGCTGGTGGCAACCGGTGCGAACCATGCGCAGGTGCTGGGGCTGGTCCGTTTCGATGGCCGTGCCATCATCGCTTACGCCGGCTCGCTCGAGGGACAGGACACGCTGACCGCCTACGCGACGATCGACGGGACGCTGGTGGCGTCGAATCCGGTCGTCGTCACCTGGCTTGCGAACAAGCATGTCAGCCGAATCGATCTCGACAGGAGTGTCACGTCGGCGACGCTCGGCACTACGGTGAGCGTGACCGCGACGATCTACGACGTTTCGTTGCCGCAGATCGCGCCGATCTCGAACGTTGCGATCCAGTTCATGCTGGCCGGCCAATCCTGTTCGGCGGTAACCGATGTCAACGGTGTTGCAAGCTGCTCGATGACCGTCTCGGCGCTGACGCAATGCACTCTGGCCGCGAATTTCGCCGGCAACTCGACCTACCTGCCGTCATCCAGATCGGTGTTGTTCTCGGTGTCCCGGTACGACGTGCTGTTCGCGAACGGCTTCGAGGGGCCGTTGTTCGGCGGCGGCTGCGTGCTCTACAACTGAGGGTTGTGTGCCGGTGCCGCGCGCGGCGCCTCACGCAAACGTTGCCTCAGATGACGATCGGCTCGGGTTCGAGCCTGATGCCGAAGCGTTGCGCCACCGTTTCCCGGACGCGCTGCGCCAGTGCCCAGACCTGCGCGCCGCTTGCACGGCCTTCGTTGACGAGGACCAGCGCGTGCTGACCGGACACGGCGGCGTCGCCTTCGCGAGCGCCTTTCAGGCCCGATGCCTCGATCAGCCACGCGGCCGACAGCTTCCTGTGCCCGTCGCCTGCCGGCCAGTTCGGTACGGTCGGATGCTCGCGCTCAAGGTCATCGGCGACGGAGGCTGCAACGACCGGATTCTTGAAGAAGCTGCCGGCATTGCCGACGATCGCGGGATTCGGCAGCTTGCGCGTGCGCAGCCGGGCGACGGCTTCGGCGACGGTGCGCGGATTGGCCTCGACCTTCATCGCGGCGATTTCGTCGCCGACACCGGCGTAGTCCAGTCGCAGCTCGCCCGAGCGCGGCAGCAGAAATTCGACGGCGCTGATGATGTACCGTTCCGGGTCGTGCTTGAAGATCGAATCGCGATAGGCGAACGCACACGCCGCCCGGTCGATTCGAACGATGGCATTGGCGCGGCGGTCCCAGGCGTCGACGGCCGAGACGAACTCGCGCACCTCGCGGCCGTACGCGCCGATGTTCTGGATTGGCGCAGCGCCGACGCTGCCCGGAATCAGCACGAGGTTTTCCAGGCCGACGAAGCCGCGGCCGAGCGACCAGGTGACAAGGTCGTTCCAGCTCTCGCCCGCCTCGGCCCGCACCAGTGCCGCATCCCCGCGTTCCTCGACGATGTGCGTGCCGTGCGCGGCCATCGACAGCACGACGCCCGGCCAGTCGCGCGTGAACAACACATTGCTGCCGCCGCCAAGCACGAACAGCGGCTGCGTCTTGAGGTAGGGAAACGCCAATACCTCGGCAAGAGCGGACGGCCGGTGGATGTCGATCAGCATCTGCGCACGCGCGGGCACGCGAAACGTATTGCGCCCTTCCAGCGACGCATCCTCGACGATCGTGTAGCCGGGGCCTGTCAGGGTCGAAGTGAACGTTGTCATGCGCAAGCCTGGCGTTGGGGCTGCGCGGACGTGATCAATATCGACGATGCGCGTGGACCTGATCCTTTTCCGAGTGTCGTGCAGGGGGGAGGCGGGGCAGGACAACGCGGGAACGCCATGCGCGGATCCGCGGGTTCCGGGCTACGACACGCTGCGCTCTCGCCCCAATCCTCTTCGCCGACGATGTCGGGTAAGAGGGCGCAAGTGTCTGGCGCGCGCCTTGGTCGGGACATCCGCGGCATCGACCTATGCCCGGGTGCGCGCACGAATCGCCTCCACGCACTCGGCGATCAGCGCAGGGCCGCGGTAGATCATGCCGGTATAGAACTGCACGAGGCTTGCGCCTGCCTCGATCTTTTCGGCCGCGTCGACGCCGGAAAGGATGCCGCCGACGCCGACGACGGGGATGCGCCCCTGCAGCCGCCGGCTCATGCCTTTCAGGACGTAGGTTGCTTTATCAAACAATGGTTTGCCGGATAAACCTCCGGTCTCTTCTGCGTAGGGCGCGCCACGGATGACGCTGCGATCGATGGTCGTGTTGGTGCAGATCAGGCCATCGATGCGCGCGTCGAGGACGACTTGGGCAATGGCGTCGAGTTCGGCCTCGACGAGATCCGGCGCGATCTTGAGCAGCAACGGCTTGACCTTGCCGTGCTGCGTGGCGAGGCGGTCGCGCGATTCGACCAGCGTGCCGAGGAAGCGCTTGAGCGTGTCTTCCTGTTGCAGGTCGCGCAGACCCTGTGTGTTCGGCGACGAGATGTTGACCGTGACGTAGCTGGCACGTGCGTAGACGCGCGTCAGGCAAAGCAGGTAGTCATCGACCGCGTTCTGGTTCGGCGTGTCCTTGTTCTTGCCGATGTTGACGCCGAGCACGCCCGTGAATTTCGCCTTTTCCACATTGCGCACGAGCGCGTCGACGCCGCTGTTGTTGAAGCCGAGCCGGTTGATGACGGCTTGATGTTCCGGCAGGCGCCACATGCGCGGCTTCGGGTTGCCGGCCTGCGCGCGCGGCGTCGTCGTGCCGACCTCGAGGAAGCCGAAGCCGAGCGCGGCGAGTGCGTCGACATGGGCGCCATTCTTGTCGAGCCCTGCGGCGAGCCCGACCGGGTTGGGGAAGTCCAGGCCGAACAAGCGCACCGGCAGCGGTTTTGGCGCGAGCGCGAGCAGAGGATTCAGGCCGGTGCGATATGCAGCCTCGATCGACGTCAGGCCGAGGTCGTGCGC
>DATNFS010000072.1:0-5747 GCA_035606275.1 Rudaea sp. | reverse complement strand
CCGAATGAGCTGTCGAGCGTGCCGCTATCCGTCAGCTTGACCAGCAGAGTGCACGTCTTGAAATCAGAACCGTTTGCGTAGCTGCCTCCCGATGCAACGATGCTATTGTCGGACAGAACGCGGATTTCATGGATCTCGCCGCCATTCGGCGCCGAGCCGGTCGCATAGGGCAGTACGAATACGCCATGGTTGCCGAACGACGGATCCCAACTGCCGTCCGCGTGCAGCCTTCCGATCGCCGGAAGAAGGGCGCCGGAGCCGGGGTCGGAAACATTCACGACGCGTCCGCCGACGAGGATCCTGCCATCAGTCTGGACAGCAAGTGCGCGCAGTCCAATCGAGATATTGCTCGACGGCGTCGGGCCCAATGGCACGAATCCGCCGCCGCCAAACCGGGCATCCAGTCCATTGGTGGCGGCGCACAGCGACATCGTCGAAAACGTGATGATCGAAATCAGCACGACGGATGCTGCCGCACTTCGCATGGCCCACTCCTTGTCGAAACCGAAAAGTCGGCGGGGAACCTAACCTGCCTTTTCTCCGGATCGTGCCGCAACACCTGCACCGATCAGCGCGGAAATATACGGTATGGCCTGCGCAGTGAGGATCGCGATCCACAGCTTACCCTCGATGTAATGGGTCAGCAACGGCGTGCCGGCGAGATACTGGTCGAGCTCCACATGCTGCAGCAGCGCCTGCACCTGATCGACGAGCTGCAGCACGCCGACGATGGCGAGGGCGATCGCGATCAGCAGCAGCAGTTCTTCGCGCACGGAGGCAAACGCACTGGGTTTCTTGTGCAGGCGCCGGCTCTTGGCGGTGCGCACGAATTCGCCGTGCTTCTTCCACAGGCCGAGGAAGATGCCGCGCGCGATCGCGTGGCTCAGGCCCATGCTGGCGACCGACGCGGCGATCGTGTCCTTCCACGAGCACGGCACGCGCACCCGATACAGGATGATGCCGAAGGCCGCCTTGAACACGAAGAAGCCCAGGATCGGATAGATGAACAGATCCAGCGGCAGCGGAAAATACTTCGGCAATGCGATCATGCCGGCGGTCCACGTCAGCGCAAGCACAGTGAACACCAGGTGCAGCGCGTCGGCGAACCACGAGAACCAGCCGGTCAGGAAGTGGAAACGCTGGCCGCCGCTCAGCGGACCGCGCTCGGTCATCCAGTCCCAGCGTGCCTTGAGGATCTGCATCGCGCCGAACGCCCAGCGGTAGCGCTGCGACTTGTACGCGGTGAAATCGGCCGGGGTCAGGCCGCGGCCCATCTGCTTGTCGACGTAGATCGTGTCGTAGCCGGCATGCATCAGGCGCAGGCCGAGTTCGGCGTCTTCGCAGATGGTCCATTCGCTCCAGCCGCCGGTTGCCTCGAGGGCGCCGCGGCGGACCATCGTCATAGTGCCATGCTGGATGATCGCATTGCGCTCGTTGCGATGGTGCATGCCGATGCGGAAGAAACCGTCGTACTCCCAGTTGGTCATGCGCCGGAATGCGTTGTGTTCCCAGTCCCGGTGCGCCTGCGGGCACTGCACGACGGCGATCTTCGGATCGATGAAGTAGCCGGTCAGCGCCTTGAGCCAGTCGGCGCGCACGGCGTAGTCCGCATCGACGACGGCGACGACATCGGCGCGCGCCGATGTCTGGCGCAGACCGAAATTCAACGCGCCTGCCTTGAAGCCGGGCCACGGGTTCAGATGGAAGAAGCGGAAGCGCTCGCCCAGCGAGCGGCAGTGTTCCTCGACCGGCTTCCAGATCTCGTCCTCGCGCGTGTTGTTGTCGATCACCAGCACCTCGAAGTTCTCGTAATCGAGCGCGGCGAGCGAATCGAGCGTGAGGATCACCATCTCGGGCGGCTCGTTGCAGCAGGCAAGATGGATCGACACGAACGGTTGCGGCTCGCCCGGTTGCGGCGACAGCAAGCCGTACTCGCGCATCCAGCGCGGCCGCCACATCACTTCGGTGAACTCGAAGCCGTTGATGAGCAGGATGAAGATGATCGCCAGCTGCGCGGGAAACAGCACGATCAGCATCGCCCAGTCGAACGGTCCGAGATAGAACGCGTACGGCAGCGTCGCCGACCACACCAGCACGGACGCCGAGATCTGGATCAGCACGCAGAAGAACAGCAGGCCGGGCCAGCGGAAGCGGATGAAGTGGCGCGCGAACCAGAACATCGGCAGCAGGGCGAGCAGTGAAGCCAGCGCCGCCTTCCACGGCCAGCCGGGATCCTCCGTCACGCTGCCGGTAAAGGAAAATTTCGGCTGCCGATCGGCATTGAATATGCCCCAGTAGGAACCGACGCGGCCTTCGAACGGTTCCTTCCACGGCTGGTCGAACGCTTCGACGATGAAGTAGTCGATGTTGCGCGCCGCGGCGACCGTGACCCACTGCCGCAGGAACTGCGACTCGTCTTCGATCGAGGGCGTGGCCAGTTCCTTGCGGTCGCCTGCCGATGGCCAGCCGACTTCGCCGATCACGATGCGCTTGCCGGGGAAGTGCTTCTGCAGGTCATCGTAGCGTTGCAGCACGCCGACGCCGACCGCGTCCTTGCGCGCGATCTTCTCCCAGTACGGCAGAAGGTGCGTCGCGATGAAATCGACGTGCTTGGCCAGCTGCGGATACTTCTCCCAGATGTGCCATGGTTCGGCGGTCGATACCGGCACCTTGACCTGTGCGCGCACGCGGTCGATGTAGCCGATCAGCGAATTGACGCCCATGTCGTTGCGCTGCAGCGTCTCGTTGCCGACGAGGACGCTGTCGATGTTGTCGTTGGCGCGCACCAGCTCGATCAGCGCGGCGATTTCGTCATCGTTGTGCTGGTCGCGATTGTCCAGGTACGTGCCTGCGGTGACCTTCAGGCCGTATTTTTTCGCGATCCGCGGAATCGCCGGGTTTTCCAGGCCGGAGTACGTCCGGATGTGATCGGTGTACTTCGACAACAGCTTGAGGTCGGCATCGATCTCCTCGGTGGTCGGATAGATGCCGTTGTTCGGATTCTGGTAGCGCTGATACGGGGCGTACGAAAGCCCGGCCACCTTGCCGGGCCATTCCGGCAATTCGACCGGCTGGTTGAGCCAGGTCCACAAGCCGATGTTGAGCGCGGCAACCGACAGGCCCAGCAGCAACGCGCGCCACAGCGAAGGGGCCGAACGGGTTTGGAGAACAGGAATCAGGACAACCTCACCGGACAGATGCGGGCCGCCCCAGGGGCCGGCAAACAGGCCATGCAGGATAGCCGAAGCGCGCCGCGGCGCTCAATCGGCCGCTCGTGGCGGCGCTGCAGCGAAAGGTGAATGCAAGGCTGCTGCGCGAAAGTCTCGCGACGTTTATGCCGGCGGCGCGCCATTTGCGGCGCTGCGCGCGCGCCATTTGGCGACTGCCACCGGCGCCAGGGCCAGCAAACCCATTGCCAGCAGCGGAAACAGGACGCCTGGCTGCGTCAGGATATCCGCGCTGACGGCGTGCTTTTCGCCGATGCTCTTCGCAAGGCCGGCACCCAGAGCGGTTTCGACGCCGGTCATCACGGCGCCGCCGGACCCGGTCGCGGTCAGGAACAGCCAGAGCGGGCAGCGCAGCCAGGCCAGCGCGACGGTCACGCCGCCGAACGGGAAAAACGGCACGAGGCGCAGGAAAAACGTATAGCTGAGCGGGTGAGCCATGTAGCCGCCGCGCAGTCGCTGGACGAGGCCGGGCGCGTCGGCGTGGCGATGATCGCCGAACGCGTGGCGGCTGGCCAGGAACAGGACCAGGGCGCCCAGCGTGACGCCAACAACCGACAGCGCGGTTCCGGCCCAGATGCCGAACAGCATCCCGCCGGTGATGATCAGCAGGGCGCCACCGGCCGGAATCCCGGTGGCGATGACGAACAGCACCGCGGAAACATAGCCAAGGCCGGACAGAAACGGATGCGCGGCGATCTGCCCCTGGAGCTCCACTTGCGTGCCGGCCAGGTTCTCCGGACGGAACCGGTCGAGCACGCCGGACAGGAACAAGGCGATGCCGAGTGCGACCAGCACCAGAATGGGCAGGAATTTCCGGTAACGATTCATCGGGACAAAAAATTTCGGGGCCGGTTGCCCGGCCCCGACGGCAGGCATCGAGGATCGGGAAGGATACGCGTTACCGCGGTCGATCGAAACCGCCGCGCCGGGCGCGACCGCCCGCCGGGTTGTTCCGCCACGGCAGACCCGTCGCGTTCAGCCGGCAAAAACCGTGATCTCTTCGCGATCGTGATACAGCTGGCGCGCGCGCAGCTCGAGCTTGCGCGAAGCGCCGGTGCGAATCATCCCGAGGCAGCGCATCGTTTCGTCGTAGCGCTTCTTCATCGGCAGCTTCAGGTTGAAGATGCTGCGCCGGCACCATCCCTCGGCCAGCCAGCGCGCGACGAGCTCGGCGATGCGGCGCGGCTGCTCGACCATGTCGCACACCATCCAGTCGACCGCCTTCTTCGGCCGGAAGCGAAAGCCGTCCTGGCGCAGGTGCGCAACCAGGCCTGATTCCATCAGGGCCGGATCCATCGGTCCGTTGTCGACCGCGGTGACGCGCAGCGAGCGACGCACGAATTGCCAGGTCCAGCCTCCGGGGGCCGCACCCAGGTCGACAGCACTCATGCCGGGGCGCAGCCAGCGCTCGCGTTCGGCTTGGCCGAGCAGGACGAGAAAGGCTTCCTCGAGCTTCAGTGTCGAACGGCTTGGCGCGGCGTGCGGAAACTTCAGGCGCGGGATGCCCTGCGGCCACGGCGCGCACTTTTCCGGGTCGGCAGAGCACAAGTACACATTATCGCTTTGTGGAAAAAAGGCATGCAGCCGGTGCGGCGCGCCATGGTCGAGCAGGCCGGCGCGCCTGAGTCCGCCGATCAGCGCGTTGCCGAAGCTCTTGCAGAACGGCGCCAGCGCCTTGCCCTCGTCGCTGTCGGGGGCTTCGACCCAGGCGTCACGATAGCGTTCGCCGCGGTCTTTCAGCGATGCGAGGATCGGCGCCAGGCGGTCGGCGCGCGGCAGGCCGTCGAGTCGATCGAATACCGGCAGGCACTGGCGCGCGAAAATCGGCCGCCGCCAGTCCGCCAGTTCGTTGCGCAGCGCGGCGGCCGGTGGCGAAGGCAGGTGCGCCACGACGAAACCGGTGCCGGCCTGTGCCTGGATTCCCGCGGCGGCGGCGGACACCTCCTGGGCGCACTCGGTCTCGAATCCGGTCCGGCAGTACAGCAGCAGGGCGGGGGATGCTTTCATCCGTCCAGCATACACGGCGCGCCTTCGGCGCAGTCCTCGCCTTTTCGATCCGGCGCGGTTGGACCGCTGCGTGGATTTGATTGCGACGCCGGCGAGTCGATGTCGACGGCTCGGCATTCAATGGGCGAAGGCATCGACGGCTTGTTTGCGCGCGAGGTGTGCAAGATCGTTCGATCACGCGTCGGCGAAGCGTGACGCAGTCACGCATTCGCGTCGAATTGGCGCGTGCAGTTCACAGTTTCGAACTTTGCCTGCGGCATGGCGGTGAGTGCGCCGCTATAGTGCGCCCGCTCCGTAAACGTTTACACGGGGTGCTCGGCAAATCCGCACATCTTGCTCAGTTCAAGCGCTCGGACTCAGGGGTTCCGTTCGGCGGATCCCTGACCAATCCAGTTTGACTGAGGAGAACTCTTTTGAAAGTTCGACTGTCCGGCCTGTTGCCTTCGATGGCAACGGCGGCGATAGGTGTTGCGTGCCTGATTGCTTCTGAAGCCGCCTGCGCGTCGAGCGCGG
>DATNFS010000071.1:0-16139 GCA_035606275.1 Rudaea sp. | reverse complement strand
GTGCCATGCGGAGACAGGATGACGTAATAGGTGTAGCGATTCGAACCGGTCGCGGTATTGCCGAAGTGTGCCGCGGCCTTGATCGCTTCCTGCGCGAGCTGGGTACCCGTTGCCGCCGACGGCGAGGCCGCCGTATTGTCGTACCACGCGCCGGCAAAGATGTTCTGCTGGTACGGCACGTAGCTCGCGCCGGTCGCCGGGCAGCTGGTCGCGCCGCTGGCAACGCCTGCGCCGTCGCACCACTGGGTCAGGTCGGCCTGCCACAGTTCGGCGCCGGTGCCGATGCCCTTGAACATCATCTGTGCTTTCACGGCAGCGCCGGCGGAGTCGCCCGAGAAGGTCAGGTTGCCGTTGGCGTCCGTGTTCTGCGTGCCCCATTGGGTTCCGTAGAAGATCAGGTAGACCTTGTTCTGGCCGCTCAGCACGCCGACGCCACCGACGCCACCGCCGTAGGACAGCTTGCCGGTCGAGGCCGTGGGCGCTGCGAACTGCGCCGCATGGGAGTGCTCCCAGGCCTTCATCCGGTCATTGGTTTCGCGCGTGGGCAGCACGCCATGCCGATACGGATGGTCATATGCCGGCGAATACGGATTGTTCGTCCATCCGTGGGGATTCTCGTTGCCATTGCCCTTGTCCTGCGCAAGGGCCATGCCGCTCACGAGGCCGCACGCCGCGAGGGCGGTAAGCACATACGAGGCGAGATGCGGGGCCTTTCGGCTCCGCTCGGTCTGCTTTGAATTGATCACGGAACTCACTCCTGTCGAATCGCGTTAACGGCGGTGCCGCTCGGTTTGGCGGCGCTCTGTAGTGCGTTACGGAGTTGCTCCAGGGTCCGGAAGGAACCTCGTCGTGCCAGCGTCAATGCGGCAGAAATCGGACGCACACCAACCCGTGCGCGGCCTGTTCGGGCGCATCTTTCGTGACGAACTGACAGGAATCGCCGTGGGCCGGGCACATCGGCGCAACTGCACCGCCATGCCCATCGCGCCGATCCACGCAACAAAGTCCCTCCACCGGCCTTGCCGGCCGGCGAATCAGACCCTTGCTCCACACCTGCGCGTCCGAGATCCCGCATCCGCCCCATCCCACTCCTTTAGCGGATCAAGACCTGTCTGTTGCGCCATGACGAGTTCCGCAGCTGAGGGTTTCCTTTTGCTGCTCGCCGTGAAGACTGGGCTCATGGCCATCCGGGCCAAAAAGCGTGCGCAAGTTAACAGTACCGGTCTACCCGGTCAAGCGTTTTGCGAACCTAACTACATGATATTGCTTAATTATTTTGCTAAGCAACATTCTTGTCCGGACAACTTTCGGCGATGTTCAGCCAGTTTTGGCGCGGCACAAACGGTACAAATTACCGGATATACGGATAGAAGGCCAAATCAGGAAACAGGCCGGAGCGCTGCTGCGGTGCGGCTTGCGGCCTAGGCCGAAAGTCATGGTTTGATCAAAATGGGCAAATTCCAACAAGCGCGGCGGCAGCCATTCGACCAAAGTCGAGATGTGCGCGATGCGAACGACTTTGCGCAGTCGCGTCAGAGCATGCCCGTTTCGAGCTTGGCGACGTCCGACATCATCGAGTGGTTCCACGGCGGCTCGAAGGTCAATTCCACGTCCGCTTCGCCAACGGTGGGGATGCGCTCGATCTTGCTGCGCACATCGTCGACCAGGATGTCACCCATGCCGCAACCGGGTGCCGTCAGCGTCATCGAGACCTTCACCAGGCGCTTGCCGTCGGGCTGCCGGTCGAGCGAACACTCGTAGATGAGACCAAGATCGACGATGTTCACCGGTATTTCCGGGTCGTAGCAGGTTCTTAGCTGCTGCCAGACCAGGCGTTCGACGTCCGCGTCGGCGGCATCGTCGGGCAGGACCAGCGGATCGGGTTTCTCCTTGCCCAGCGCATCGGCGTCCGACCCGTTGATGCGAAACAGGTTGCCATCCACGAAGACGGTGAAACTGCCGCCCAATGCCTGGGTTATGTAGCCGGTTTGCCCGGCCGGCAAAGTCACCTGCTGGCCTTGCGGCACCATAATTGCAGGACAGTCGCGCTCGAAACGAACCGGTTCGGAGTTCTGGTTGTAACCACTCATTCGGGTTTTGGGGATTCGCGCAAGAAAAGCACGTTTGGAGGGAACCTATTATCGCAGACGTTTCATCCTTGGATTTAGGGTCGTGGAGATCGATTTGCAACGCTCAGCAGCACCGCCCAGGCGCACGCGGCCTTTTGCCGCACTTTGCTGGCTTGCGCTCGCCTCGTGCGCGCCAGCCTGGGCGCTGAATCCAGCCGAACGCTTCCACGACTACGTCCGCGACAACTGGAACAGCGAAAACGGACTGCCGCAGGTATCGGTCCTGACGATCACCCAGGACGCTACCGGCTACATCTGGATCGGCACGCAAAACGCCATCGCCCGCTTCGATGGCGTGCGCTTCACCGTCTTCGACCGGCGCAACTCGGGCGTCGACACGACCATGGCGACGGTCAGCTACACCGACCGGCAAGGCCACCCCTGGTTCGGCACTGCCCATGGCGCCCTGCGCTATGCCGACGGCACGTTCACGGCATTCCGCGCGGGCAGCAGCAACGCGGCGGTGCAGGGCATCGCGGAGTCGGAAGACGGCGCACTGTTGTTCGCCACTTCACTCGGCGTGATGCGCCTGCGCGGCAATGCACTCGAGCCGGTGCTGCTCGAAGGCGAGCGCAGTTGCAGCCTGCTGCGTGACGGCGGCGACCTGTGGGTCGGCCAGACCGGACAGCTCAGCCGCATCGACAACGCCGGCGTGACCCGCTACAGCCTCCCGGCACAGGCGCGCAACGCCTGCGTCTCGCGCATCAGCCGCACCCGCTCGGGCCTCTGGCTCGGCACGACATCGGGCTTGTTCCGCCTGCGCGACGGCAACGTCGAGCCCGCCGGCCTGGATCCGCAACTCGACCGGCAAACCACCGAGAGCCTGTTCCGCGACAGCAACGACAACCTGTGGATCGGCACCGCGGCGACGCTCTATCGCCTGCGCCCCGGCGGTGAACTCGAACGCATCGGCGAGGACGATTTCGTGCGTGACTCGTGGATCCTCGGCACGTTCGAAGATCGCGAAGGCAATCTGTGGCTCGGCAGCCAGACCGAAGGATTGTTCCGGCTCTGGGACGGCTGGGTGCAGCGCGTGTCGCGCCGCGACGGGCTGAGCGACGCGTTCGTCTGGAGCGTGGCGAAGGACCCGCACGGCGGCATCGTATTGGGCACCAACTCCAATGTCGCGGCGTGGTCGGCCGAAGGCGCGCGCCCGCTGATATCGGGCAGCCAGTTGCCGAACCCATCCGCGTACGACCTGTTCTACGATTCGGCGGCACGCCTGTGGGTCGGCACGCGCGCCGGCGTCGCAATCTATTCCGGCGGCAAGATCATCCGCCCGCCCGGGCTGGTCAGCCTCGATCCGTATCAGATCAATACCATCGTCGAAGACGGCGGCGACTTCTGGATCGGAACGTCGGGCGGACTGTACCGCTACCACGACGGTCAGCTGGATCGCGTCGGCGCCGCGCCCGGCGTCGGCAGCGCGCGCATCCGCAGCCTCTACCTGCAGGCTCCGGGCGAACTGCTCGTCGGCACCGAGTCGGGCATGCGCCTGGTACGCGGGGACCTGATGACGACACCGGCGTGGGCCGCGGCATTCGAGAACCGCATGATCAGCCACATCGGTCCGGTCCGTGACGGCCTGATCGCGGCGACGACGCTCGACTCGGGACTCGGCCTGATTTCCGGCGAACACATGCTCGTGCTGACGACCGACCAGGGCTTGCCGAGCGACAATGGCTGGACCTTTCATACCATCGACGGCCAACTTTATGTCGCGGGCATCGACGGCGTATGGCGGCTGCCGGTTGCGGCACTGCCCGATCCGTCTGCCGCGCCGGTCCTGGCCCAGTCACCGCAGATGGTGCTGAGCGCCAGCGGGCGTGAGCGCGGCAGCCAGCGCATCCGCTGCTGCAACGGCGGCGCACAGGCGCGCAGTGTCGTCGACGATACCGGCGGCATCTGGTTCACCTCGATTTCCGGTGCGTTGCGGCTCGACACCAGGGCGATCACCTACGCGCAACGCCCGCCGAAGGTCGTCATCGAAGGCCTGCGCCACGGCAATCGCTGGCACGGCCAGGCGGCGACCCAGTTGATGCTCGACAGCAGCAGCCGCGACATCGAGATCGATTTCACGGGACTGAGCTTTCGCGACCCGAACAGCCTGCGTTTCCACTATCGCCTCGACGGTTATGATTCGGACTGGATCGACGCCGGCGCGCGACGCAGCGCCTTCTATACCAATCTGCCGCCGCGCAGCTATCGCTTTCGCGTCGAAGCTTCGCTGCCGAACGCGGATTTCAATGCCGAAGCGGCGACTCTCGCCTTCGATCTCGCGCCGCGCTGGTACGAACGCGGCAGCGTGCGCGTGGCGCTGGCGGCGCTGGCGTTGTGCCTGATCGGCCTGCTGGTGCGCCTGCGCCTGCAGCACTACCGCGCCGCTCAGCTAAAGCTCGAAGGTCTGGTCGGCGAGCGCACGCTTGCCCTGAGTCGCGCCAACGAGCGCCTGCGCCAGGCCAACCAGGTGCTCGCCTTCGAGAGCCAGACCGATCCGCTCACCGGCCTGCACAATCGCCGCTTCCTGCTCGATCATGCCGGCGCCTTGTTCGATCCCGAGCGTGGCGGCAGCGCCGCACTGCTGCTGCTCGACCTGGATCATTTCAAGCAGGTCAACGATCGCCATGGACATGCCGCGGGCGACGATGTGCTGATCCAGTTGTCCAGACTGCTGCAGCACCTGGCCCGCGAGGGTGATCACGTGCTGCGCTGGGGCGGCGAGGAATTCCTGCTCGTGGTCAAGTCGGTGCGCGCGGAACAGGCGCTGGAAATCGCCGAGCGGCTGCGCCTGGCCATCAGCCGGCACGCTTTCAGCGCAGGGGCCAGCCGCACGCTGCACATGACCTGTTCGATCGGAGTCTCGGTGCACCCGCTGTGGCCGACCGAACGCCATAGCGCCGACTGGAGCCTAACGCTGGAACTGGCCGATGCCGCGTTGTACCGGGTCAAGCAGGAAGGTCGCAATGGCAGCATGGGGCTCGTCGCCGGTTCCACACTTGCCGAGATCAGCCTGACTTCACGCGACGCCGGCACGGTCGACGCTCTGGTCGCGGACGACGCCCTGAACTGGTTGCACCCGGCTGGACAGGCGCAATTGCGCATCGTGCATTGAGAGCGAGGTTCGGGGCTTGGGCGGAAGGCTGAAACCTGACGGCTGAGGGCCAACGCTCGGCGAGGACAAAGCCCGCGCAAACCCGGCTCGATGCATCAGTACAGCGCCGCTTCATCACGACGCTGCTCCGCTTGTCAGCCCTCGGCTGCCCTGCTTTCAGCCCGGCTCCCTCACGGCACCAGAATCCGCGGCAGATTCGCGGCGCGCAACTGCTCCTCGAGCCTGGCCACTTCGCGCTGGCGGAACGCGGACAGCTTGCCCTCGAGCGCCGCCTTGTCGGCGAGGTCGGCCTCGAGTTCGGAACTCTGTCCCTGGGTTGGCGCGTAGTCGGACGTCTGGACGTCCGAATACAGCGGCGCGATCTGCGAATAAAGCTTGGCGCCGCCGAAGCGGCCGGCCAGCACGTCGTAGACGACCTCGGCCTTCGGGTTGTGGAATTCAAGGTCCAGCTCGTCGCAGCGCTTGATGACCGCTTCGGCGCTGGCATTGACGTCCTTCAGGGCCGCCTTGTCCGCGCTCATGCGCTTGACGATGCCGGCCTGTTCGCGGATCGCGCGAATCATCTCGATGTCGTCGACGAGCTGGTCGAGCGCATCGCGTGCGCGCAGCGCAAAGGCGACGTTCTGGGCCAGATCCGCGGCAGGCACCGGTGAATGCGGATCGGGCTTGACCTCCGCCGTCGTCGTCACGATGGCCTGGCCCGGCACCTGCAATTTCAATGTATACATTCCCGGCGCAGCGAGAATCCCCTTCTCCGGCTCGCCCGCATCGATCTTGGCCTTCTCGAGGCGCTTTGCGCCTTCGTAGCGCAGGTCCCAGACGATGCGGTTCAGACCCTGCTCTTTCGTCAGCTCGGCCGCCTCATCCTCGGGCGGCTCATCGGCGTCATCCTTCGGATATTTCGGCGCCTTCGGATTCGTACTCAGGGTGCGCACCAGCTTGCCTTGCGCGTCGAAGATCTCGAGCTTCAGATCGTTCTTGTGCGCATCCTCGACCGGATGGTCATCGTCGCCCGGCTTGCCCTTGATCTTGTCGCGCAGCCAATAGTCGACGATCAGGCCGAGCGGCGCCGGATCGGTCGCACCGTCATGATCCCAGCGTGCATCGAGGCGGAAGCGATAGGCCGGACGCGGCTTGAACAGGTGCACCGGTTCCTTGCGGATCGACGGCGCAAACGCGCGCAGCGAAGAAAGATCGTCGAGCACCCAGATCGATCGGCGCGTGCCGAGGATCAGGTCGTCATGCTTGACGCGCATGTCGGACACGCCGATCGCCGGCAGGTTCAGACGCAGGTCCTCGAAGCTCGCCCCGCCGTCGCGTGAATAAAACACGCCGCGCTCGGCGCCGACGTAGAGCAGGTTCGGATCGGTCGGATCCTCGCGCAGCACGAACAGGTGCTGGTCTTCGGGAAGGCCCTTGGACAACTGCTCCCAGGATTTTCCGAAATCGCGCGTGCGGAACAGGTATGGACGCACGTCGTCGAGGCGGCGCGCGTCGACCGTGACGTATGCAACGCCGGCGTCCTTGCGCGACGCCTCGATACCTTCGACCGTGGCCCATGGCGGCAGCTTTGCCGGCGTCACGTTCTGCCAGGTCTTGCCGCCGTCGCGCGTCAGCTGCACGAGGCCGTCGTCGGTGCCAACCCAGATCTGGTCCTTGGCGACCGGCGATTCGGCGATCGAGAAGATCGTGTCGTACACCTCGACGCCGGTGTTGTCGCCGGTCAACGGGCCGCCGGCCCACTTCTGCTTCGCCTTGTCGTTGCGGGTAAGGTCGCCGCTGATCGCCTCCCAGTGCACGCCGCGATCGCTGGTCTTGAACAGCACTTGCGCGCCGTGATAAAGCACCCTGGGGTCGTAGGCGGACGTGGCAATCGGCGCAGTCCACTGGAAACGGTACTTGCCGTCGATCGCGCCGTGGCCGGACATGTTGTGCGGATAGATCGAGACATTGCGGAACTGCCCGGTCAGCTCCTGGTAGTGCGAGATGTAGCCGGAGTATTCGCCGGCATAGATGTGGCCCGGCAGCTCGCGATCAAAAGCGAAATCGCCCGCTTCGCCGCCGCCGACGGCATAGAAGTCGCCGACCAGCGGCGCACCGTTGCCGCGCAGGACATAGGCCGGCCCGCTCGACGTGCCCCAGTCCTGCATCGTTCCGCCGACGTGGTAAGGAATGCGGTCGTCGGCGTCGATGTTGTAGAACTGCGCGAGCGGCAGCGACGGCGACCACCATGTCTTGCCGCCGTCGTTGGTGAGATCGACGCCGCCGTCGTTGCCGACGATCATGCGGCGGTTGTCCGTCGGATCGATCCAGACGTCATGGTTGTCGCCATGGTGCAGGCCCTTGACCGAGACGAATTCCTTGCCGCCGTCGACGGTCTTGACCAGATTGACCTGCGGCAGCCAGACGATGTCGGCGTTGTCCGGATCGATCGTCAGCGTCGCGTAGTACCACATGCGCTGGCGCAACACGCGCGCGCCGCTGGCACGTTCCCAGTTCTCGCCACCGTCGTCGGAGCGGAACAGGCCGCCGTCCTTCGCCTCGATCAGCGCATAGACGCGGTTCGAGTCGGTGCGCGCAATCGCCACGCCGATCTTGCCCATTTCGCCCAGCGGCAAGCCGTGCTCGGAGATCTGCTTCCACGTGTCGCCGCCGTCGTCCGAGCGATAGAGGCCGCTGCCGGGGCCGCCCGAAGTCAGGTCCCACGGATAACGCTTCGCCTGCCACAACCCTGCGAACAGCACGTGCGGGCGATTCGGATCGATCGCGACATCGGACGCGCCGGTCAGCTCGTCCTTGAACAGCACGCGTTGCCAGTTCTTGCCGCCATCGGTCGTGCGATAGACACCGCGCTCCTTGCTCGCACCGAACGGCGAGCCGAAAACGGCGGCATAGCAGATATCGGCGTTGCGCGGGTCGATCGCGATCGTGCCGATTTGGCCGTGGGTCTTCCAAACCTGCTTCCAGCTCTTGCCGGCATCGGTCGACTTGAAGATGCCGGTGCCGAATGACACGTTGCCGCGGATGTTCGCCTCGCCGGTGCCGACGTAAAGGACGCTGTGATCGGATGCGGCGACCGCGATCGAGCCGGTATTGGTATTGGGCTGATCGTCGAACACCGGCTTGAAATCGCGGCCACCGTTTTCGCTCTTCCAGATGCCGCCCTGCGCAGCGGCGAGGTAGAACGTCAGCGGATCGCCCGGCACGCCGGTCACGCGATCGACGCGGCCGCCGACGGCGGGACCGATCGTGCGGTACTTCAGCGCGCCATAGGGTTTCACTTTCTCCTGCGCGGGAAGCGGCGTGCCGGCGGGCTTGCTGTCGCTGGCCGCGAAAGCCGGAAAGATCGTTGCCGCGAAAGCCAGCGCAATCACGAAGCGGATGGACATGCAGGTTCCCCTGAATCGGAAGATGAATCGCGCGAAGCTAGAGACGAAGGGACGCCACGTCAATAGCCTGCAGCGTAAAGACGTGTACACAGGCGGCAAATGAAACGTCGCTTGTTCGCAACGCGAACGCGCTGTGATGGAGTTGGCCTTTTGCCGTCCGGCGAGTTTGCCATCGCCTCGCGGCAGGGCGAGACATTCGCGCCGTGCAGGTCGAACTGGCTCGTGCCTGCTCCGTATTCGTTCGTCAGGCTGCGTAGCAGGGCCCGAGTTCGCGCACTTCGATCGTTGCCCAGCGAGCGGCGGGGCATTGGCCGGCGATCGTGATCGCCTGCTCGAGGCTGTCGCAATCGAGCAGGAAGAAGCCGCCGACGAGTTCCTTGGATTCGGCAAACGGGCCGTCGACGCGCAGCGCGTTGCCCGCCCGGTTGGTAATGCGCACGCCACCTGTCTTGAGCGACTCGGTCGCACGCAGCAGGCCACGCGCCTTCAGATCGGCGGCGAACTGAAGCATGTTCTCGTACGCCTGCGTGCCCTGCTCGAGGGTGCGCCCGGCGCGCTGGCCGTGCGGTTCCATGATCAACAGCATGTACGACATCTCGTGTTCCTCGTCTTTCAAGGTTTGCCGGCTGCCGCCGCCCGCTCGAGCAGCAACGCGCGCTCGCGCGCATTGCGCGTCATGGCCGCTGCGCGCTCGAACTCGACCCGCGCCTCTTCGCCGCGATCGAGCTTGGCGAGCAGATCGCCGCGCACTGTCGGCAACAGGTGGTAGGCCTTCAGCGCCGGCTCGTCGACCAGGGCATCGACCAGTTCGAGTCCGGCTGCCGGACCCTGCGCCATGCCGACGGCAACCGCACGATTGAGCTCCACCACCGGCGAAGGCATGACCTCTGCCAATTCCGTGTACAGCGCGGCGATGCGCGCCCAGTCGGTCGCATCCGGCGTGCGCGCACGCGCGTGGCAGGCGGCAATGGCCGCCTGCAGCGTGTAGCGGGCGCGCGTCGGCGCGGCCTTTTCCGCGATTTCGAGCGCACGCAGGCCGCGGCGAATCAGCAGTTGGTCCCAGCGTCCGCGATTCTGGTCGAGCAACAGCACCGGTTCGCCGCCAGGATCGGTGCGCGCGTGCAGGCGCGAAGCCTGCAGTTCCATCAACGCGACCAAACCCTGCGCTTCGGCCTCGCGTGGTGCAAGGCCGACCAGGATGCGGCCCAGGCGCAGCGCCTCCTCGCACAACTGCGGACGCATCCAGTCGCTGCCCGCGGTCGCCGTATAGCCTTCGTTGAAGATCAGGTAGATCACCTCGAGCACCGACGCCAGCCGCTCGCCAAGCTCCTCGGCGCGCGGCACCTCGAACGGCACCTGCGCGTCGCTCAGGCTGCGCTTGGCGCGCACGATGCGCTGCGCGATCGTCGGTTCCGGCACGAGAAACGCGCGCGCGATTTCGTCCGTGGTCAGCCCACCGAGCAGGCGCAACGTCAGCGCGACGCGCGCCTCGGTCGACAATACCGGATGGCAGGCCGTGAACATCAGCCGGAGCAGATCGTCGCCGATCGGATCGTCGAGCGCCTCGTTCGCCATGTCGGTCGCGTCGTCGAGTGCGGCTTCGAGTTCGTGCGCCAGCTCGGCATGCTTGCGTTCGAGCAACTGGTCGCGGCGCAGCTTGTCGATCGCACGATGCTTGGCCGTTGCCATCAGCCAGGCGCCCGGATTATCCGGAACGCCGGACTGCGGCCACTGCTCGATCGCGACGACCAGCGCATCCTGCGCCAGCTCTTCGGCAATGCCGACATCGCGGACCATGCGCGCCAGACTCGCGATCAGCTTCGCCGACTCGATGCGCCAGACTGCCGCAATGGTGCGATGGATATCGGTCGCCGTCATGGCGGCCGATCTGACCATCTTCCTCCGCGCTGCGCAAGATCATTTCATGCGGCCTTTTCGCAATCGACCAAGCGGGCTGTCACCAAGCCCGGGCGAGGCTCAGTGCTCTGCGTCCGGACCTTGCATGATCTGGTACGTCACGCATTCGCCGTCGCCGGCGACGTCGAGGAAGCGCCGTGTACCCTCGATCGCCGCTTCGCGCGACGCGAATTCGAGCATGGCGAATCCACCGAGCAACTCCTTGGACTCGGCGTACGGCCCGTCGATTACTTCCGACTTGCCGTTCGATCGGCGCATCACGCAGCCGTGCTGCCTGATCGAAAGGAAGCCGCCACCCATCAGCAACGTGCCGCTTGCCAGGCTGTCGGCGATGAAACGGTCCATCTCTTCCTTGCGCTTGCCTTCCGGCCGGCCGGAATTGGTCTTCGCGTCGGGAATGTAGATGCTGAAATATTTCACGGACGTTCTCCTCGTCGTGCTGCTCAGTTGGTCGCGCGACGCGCAAGTTCGGCGCGCTGGCGTTCTTCCTGCTCGCGCAGTTCCGGCGTGAATTCCGCGCCGAAATCCTCGGCCTCGAACACGCGGCGGATCTCCAGCTCGCAGTCGCCTTGCTCGAACGGGCGCGGGCAGCGCTTGGCCCACTCCAGCGCCTCCTCCATCGAGTTGCATTGCCACAGCCAGAAGCCGGCGACGAGCTCCTTGGTTTCGGCAAACGGTCCGTCGACGACATGGCGCTGGTTGCCGCTGAATTGCACGCGCTTGCCCTTCGAACTCGGATGCAGGCCCTCGCCGGCCAGCATTACGCCGGCCTTGACCAGTTCCTCGTTGAACCGGCCCATGTCGGCCAGCAGCTTCTCGCTCGGCATCACGCCGGATTCGCTTTCCTTGGTGGCCTTGACCATCACGCAGAATCGCATTGCACTTCTCCTCAAGTTAGGGATTTGTAAGCGAGCTTCATTGCGCCCCTCATTGATGACGTCGAACGAGCAGGAGCGAAATCGACATGCTGGTCGAAAAAAAGGCAAAAGATTGAACCACGGAGAACGCAGAGAACACGGAGAAAGCCATCAGATGAAGAGGCGTCTGCTCTGGTCGCGACATCTGCTGCGTCAGGCGATCGTCATGCCGTCTATGCCGTTATCGGACCAGGCGTGAACGGGACACGGAATGCGGGGAATCAAGCCGGCACTTACCTTTTGTTGTCCTCCGTGTTCTCTGTGTTCTCCGTGGTTCAGTCTTTTCGCTCCGGGCTGTTCCAAGGGCTCAGGCCACCTGCGCCGCACGCAGGCATTCGCCGAAGATGCGCATCGCGGCATCAAGATCCGCCGGAGGCAGATCGGCATAGCCGAGCAGCAGGCCGGAGCGCGCTTGCGGCTTCAGGTAGTACGGGGCGATCGGATACAGCCCCAGGCCGCGTGCGCGCGCGCGTTCGATCAATTCGCGCACCTGGCCGTGGCGCAGGCGCGGCAACCAGGCCAGCACGTGCATGCCGGCACTGGAGTCTGCCACTTCGACCGCGTCGCCGGCATGCCTGCGCAGCGCATCGAGCAGCGCGGCGCGGCGCAGCTTGAGTGCCTTGCCGGTTGCGCGCAGGTGCCGTTCAAACGCGCCGGTGGCCATCAACCGCGCCAGTGCGGCCTGCTCGATTGCCGGGCAGCCGCGGTCGGTCAGCCACTTGCCGGCGACAAACGCATCACGCAGGCGCGGCGGCAGCACCATGTAGCCCAGGCGCAGCGCCGGGAAAAGCACTTTGGAAAAAGTACCAATGTATATAACCTGCCCGGCGCGATCGAGCGACTTCAGCGCCGCCAGCGGCCGTGCGTCGTAACGGAACTCGCCGTCGTAGTCGTCTTCGATCAGCCAGCAGCCGGCCTGCTCGGCCCAGGCGAGCAGCTCCATGCGCCGCGCCAGGCTCAGTACCGCGCCGGTCGGAAACTGGTGCGACGGCGTCACGAGTGCAAGACGCGCCGCGCTGCGCTCGGGCAGTTCAGCCACGACCATGCCGTCGCCATCGACGCGGCAGCCGACCAGTTCGGCGCCGGCCGCCTGCAGGATCTGGCGCGCGCCCTGGTAATGCGGATCCTCGATCACGACCTTGTCGCCCTCGTCGAGCAGGACCTCGGCTGCGAGCGCGAACGCCTGCTGCGTGCCGCTGACAATCAGAATGTCGTCCGGCGTGGCGACGATGCCGCGGCGCCGCGCCAGATAATCGCAGACCTGCTCGCGCAACGCGGGCAGCCCCTGCGGGTCGGGATAGTCGGTGACCATGTGCGCCGCGGCGTGGCTCAATTCGCGACGCCAGGCGCTGGCGAGCTGCGGATTCGTCATCGGCATGCCGTACTGCAGGTTGTAGCGCAGCCCGCGGTGCTGGCGGCCGGGAATCTTCACCTCGTACAACTCGCGCATGCGCTGGCCGCGGCGCGCAACGCGCGGCTCGCGCCTGGCCGGCTTGCGCGCGGCCAGTTCGCTCGCCGTCGGCGCCTTGAACGAGATCATGCCGCTCGCTGCCGGCGCTGCAGCAGCGAACGTGCTGACGTAGCAACCCGAGCCGACGCGGCCTTCGATGAAACCCTCGGCGGCCAGCTGCTCGTAGGCGGCGAGCACCGTATTGCGCGACAGGTCGAGCTCGCGCGCCAGCGTGCGGGTGGCCGGCAGGCGCGTCGACGGTGCACAGCGTCCGCTCAGGATCGCCTGCTTCAGCGCGCGCGTCAGTTGCGCGTAGCGCGGTCCCTGGTTGTCGAGCTGGAGAAACATTGTGGCTCCATCAAAATTGCAATCAAAGGCACTTGTTGAGGCCAATTTGAGCCCTTAAGCTGCCGCCGTCAAGTGAGAAGTTTTCAAGGCATGTATAGCGCTTCCTTCATCTTCGAGCCCGGCACGTACGATGCCCGCTTTCACGAACTGAACGCGCTGATCGATGCCGCCGCGCGCGCAACGGCCGGATATATCGGCGTGGAATCGTGGCGGTCCGCGGACGGAACGCGTGCCAACGCCACGTATTACTGGAGTTCGCTCGAAGCGTTGCGCGAATTCTCCTCGCACCCCAGTCACCTCGAAGCCAAGCGGCAATACCAGCGCTGGTATCGCGGCTACCACATCGTGATCGCCGAGGTCGTGCGCTCGTATGGCGATGGTCGCCTCTCGATCCCGCATTTCACGCCGAACGCGCGTGGTGATCGCAGCGCATGAATATGGAAACCTCCGATGCGTTGGCGATGTTTCGCGCGCAACCCACGAACTGACAGGAACCGGCAATGTTCGACATCCGCCAGGCCACGATCCACGACCTCGACGCGGTTGCGCCGCTGTTCGACGCGTATCGCGGGTTTTACCGGCAGCCGGCGGACCTCGAGCGGGCGCGTGCCTTTCTGGCGGAACGCTTCGCCCATCACCAATCGGTGATTTTTCTCGCACTCGACGAAAAAGGCCGCGCCGTCGGCTTCACCCAGCTGTATCCCCTCTTCTCGTCGGTGCGCGCGAACCGCAAGTATCTGCTCAATGACCTTTACACCGTGCCGGATGCCCGCCGCGGTGGCGCAGCGCGGAAGTTGATCGCGGCGGCGACGCAGTTCGCGCGCGCCAATGGCGCATCGTCGCTGTCGCTGTCGACCGCGACCGACAACCTGCCGGCGCAACGCCTGTATGAGTCGCTCGGCTGGCAACGCGACAGCGGCTACTTCGAATACAACTTCGGCCTGTAGGAGCAAAACCACGATGTCCTGGCCTGCACCCGTCACGCTGCGCGGCAACATCGTCACGATCGAGCCGCTGCGCAACGGGCATCACGACGGCCTCGTCGACGTCGTCCGGGACGGCGAGCTGTGGAAGCTGTGGTATACGAAGATTCCGTCGCCCGATGGCGTGCAGGCCGACATCGAGCGGCGCCTCGGCCTGCAGGCCAGGGGCAGCATGCTGCCGTTCGTAGTCATCGACAATGCACGCGACCGTGTGGTCGGTGCGACAAGCTACATGAACATCGATGCCGACAACCGGCGTGTCGAGATCGGCGGCACCTGGTATGCCGCGAGCGCGCAGCGCACCGCGATCAACACCGAGTGCAAGCGTCTGCTGCTCGCGCACGCTTTCGAAACACTGCACTGCCCTGCGGTCGAGTTCCGCACGCACATCTTCAACCAGCAGAGCCGCCGTGCGATCGAACGGCTCGGCGCAAAGCTCGACGGCATCCTGCGCAACCACATGTTTCAACCCAACGGCACGCTGCGCGACACCTGCGTCTACAGCATAATCGCCGGCGAATGGCCGACCGTGCGCGCGCATCTGGACTGGCAGTTGCAAAAGCCGCGCGCCGAACGCGAGTAGAACCCCGTCGCCGGAGACCTGCAGACATCGAACGCCGGCATCGGATGCGCGGCAGCGGGGGTTCCGGGATGCCGATGACTTCCTTCTTCCATCCGCAGAGGCTCGGCGCGAAGTAACGGATGAGGACTCGACCTCGAGCGCCGGATTGTTTCCGGCGCCTTTTCAACCGCCGTGCAGCTGGCCGTCGATACGACACTTGCCTTAGCATGCCGGTTTCACCATCGATGTCGCAGCGATGACAAAAGGGCTCCGAACTTCAAGCATCGGCCGATGGATCGGCTTTGCGACCGCACTGATGTCTGCGCTCGCCGGTGGCGCCGTGTGGAGCGTGCTGGTGCTGCGCACCGGCCATGAACTGACTGCGCTGGCGTTCGTGGTTGCCGTTGCGATCGCGTGGATATTGCGCGCGAACGGTTTTGCCGGAACATTTCTCGGTACATTTCTCGCCGCGCTGCTCACCGCGCTCGCGTGCATCTACGCGCAGTGCCTGCTCGCGGTCGGCGATGTCGCCCAGGCCATGGGATTCTCGCTGCTGGATACGCTGCTGCGCATCGGCGCGGACTTTGCGCTTGCCGTCGTGCGCGGGCGCATCAGCCCCTGGCAGTCTGCAAGTTACGTGCTTGCGATGGCGCTGGCCGCGTGGCTGGTCTGGCGCAGACGCAAGGCGGCGGGGAAAAGCCTGGAACACGGATGACGCGGATAAGAGCCGATTGGCGCGGATCGAGCTTGTCTCTTCAGGAATTGGTCGAGCGCTGTCTGCGCAGGCCGGGCTGCAGGCCCAGCGGTGACGATACCAGCCCTGTGGCGGGCTTTGCTGCGCTCGGCCCAGCCTGCCTGGCTGCGATGCCGCGGCTGCAATGCCTGGTCACAGGAGCTTTAATCCGCGTCGATCCGCGCCTTTCGGCATTCACGAGCTCTTCTCGTCAGTGCCCACCGCCGCCATCGACGGCCTTCAATCCGGCTATCAGCTTGTTCGCCGCTTCCTGGCCGTCGGCGTAAAGCATCCGGCAGTTGTCCTGGTAGAACAGCGCGTTTTCGATGCCGGCGAAACCGGTGCCCTTGCCGCGCTTGATGACGATCACCTGCTTGGCGTTGGCGACATCGAGGATCGGCATGCCGTAGATCGGCGATGACTTGTCGGTCTTCGCGACCGGGTTCACGACGTCGTTCGCGCCGATCACGATGGCGACATCGCAATTCGGGAATTCCGGATTGATGTCGTCCATGTCGGCGATCAGGTCGTACGGTACGCCGGCTTCGGCGAGCAGCACGTTCATGTGCCCGGGCATGCGGCCGGCGACCGGATGAATC
>DATNFS010000070.1:0-18331 GCA_035606275.1 Rudaea sp. | reverse complement strand
AGTTGCCGATCCGTGCCCGTGAACGGCGCCCGCATGAACGCGCGGCGGCCTACATTGGGCTCGTCCTCACGAATCCGGAAAACGCACGATGAATGCCCTGCGCAAACCCGATGCCAGCGTTGAAAACCTGATCGAACTGCGCGGCATCGAAAAGGTTTTCGACGGCCCGCAGGGCGGCCATGCCGCATTGAGCGGCTGCAACCTGACGATCGAGCGCGGCCGTTTCACCGCGATCGTGGGCCAGTCGGGCAGCGGCAAGTCGACCTTGCTCAACCTGATCGCGGGCATCGACCGGCCGACGCGCGGCGAGATCAGCGTCGACGGCACGGCACTGCAGCGGTTGTCCGAACACGCCCTGTCGGCGTGGCGCGGCCGCGCGGTCGGTATCGTGTTCCAGTTCTTCCAGCTGCTGCCGACACTGACGGCGGCCGAAAACGTCATGCTGCCGATGGATTTCTGCCGGCGCTGGCCGGCGCGCGAACGCCGCGCACGAGCACTCGCCTTGCTCGATCGGCTCGGCGTGGCTGACCAGGCCGACAAGCTGCCGGGCGCGCTGTCCGGCGGCCAGCAGCAGCGGGCCGCGATCGCGCGCGCTCTCGCCAACGAGCCCGCCCTGCTGCTCGCCGACGAGCCGACCGGAAACCTCGATTCGCGCAACGCGGCAGCATTGCTCGATTTGTTCGGCGAACTCGTGTCTGCCGGTCAGACGCTGGTGATGGTGACGCACGACCGCAGCGCCGAACACTACGCGTCCCGCGTGATCACGCTGGTCGACGGGCGCGTCGACGGCGGCGGGGATCGCACCCATGTTTGACAGGCGCTGGCGCAAGATGCTGCGCGACGCCTGGCTGCACAAGCCGCGCACACTGATGGCGATCCTGGCGATGGCGATCGGCTCGAGCGCAGCCGGCGCCCTGCTCGACACCTGGGGACTGGTGCGCGAGGTCACGGCGCAGACATATCTGTCGAGCAATCCGGTCTCTGCAACGCTGCACCTCGACCATGTCGACGCCGAACTGCTGGCGCAGGTCCGCGCGCTGCCGGAGATCGCGGCGGTGCGTGCGCGCCGGGCCGTGATGGCTTCTACGCAGAGCGGTGTCGCGGCGAAGCGCGCCATGCTGTTCGCATTCGACGATTTCACGCGTGCCGATATCGGCCGGCTGGATCCGGAGACTGCAGCGTGGCCGCCGCGGTCCGGCGAAATCGTCATCGAGCGCTCGGCCCTCGACTTTTCCGGAGCGACGGTCGGCGAGCCGGTTCGCGTCGCCGTCGGCGACGGACCGGGGCAGAACCTGCGCGTCGCGGGCATCGCGCGCGACGTCAGCCAGGCACCGGCGTGGATGGAGAATGTCGTCTATGGCTTCGTCGCACCCGAGACACTCGCACAACTGGGCGCGCCCGCCGGATTCGACGAGCTCCAGTTCCGCGTGCGCGACACCGGCGCGGACCGGGCGGCCGTGCGACGCGTGGCCGCCCGCGTCAAGGCACTGAGTGAAGCCCGCGGACATCGCGTGTCGAACGTCGACGTGCCGGTGCCGCGCCAGCACGTGCACGCGGCGCAAATGGACTCGCTGCTCATGACGCAGGGCGCGTTCGGTGTTCTGGCGTTGCTAGCGTGCGCACTGCTTGTGGTCAATCTCGTCGCTGCCATGCTCGCCGGACAGGTGCGCGAGATCGGCATCATGAAAACGCTGGGCGGGGATCGCGCGCAGATCGCCGGCATGTACCTGGGCTTCGCACTGGCCCTGGGCGTGGTCGCGACGATCGTGTCGACGCCGCTGGCGCTGCTGATCGGCCGCGAGTACGCGAAGATGAAACTCGACATGCTCAACTTTCCGATCGGCGACCACGGCGTCCCGCCGTGGACGATTGCGCTGCAGGTCGCCCTCGGCTGCCTGCTGCCGATAGCGGCGGCGGTCGTTCCGGTGGCCCGCGGATGCCGCTTGCCGGTCGCGGCGGCACTGCGCGACGTCGGCATCACCGAGTCGGCCACGTGCCGGACACGGCGCGGCATCGTCATGGAAGGCATCGGCCGCCCGCTGCTGATGTCGCTCGGCAACGCTTTCCGCCGGCGCGGTCGACTGCTGCTGACGCTGCTCGCGCTCAGCGCCGGCGGCGCGGTATTTCTCGCCGCGGCAAACCTGCGCGCGGCCGTCATCGCTTCAGTGGATCAGCTCTTCGCAGACCAGCGATTCGATTTCTCGATCCGCCTTGCCGGAACCGCCGCGACAGGCTCGATCGAGGAAATCGCGCGCGGCGTCGATGGCATCGCGGCAGCCGAGGCCTGGAACAGCCTGCGCGCCGTGCGCACATTCGACGACGGTACCAGCGGCGAAGCATTCGCGATCATCGGCTTGCCGGAAGAGTCGACCTTGCTCACACCGCGCCTGCTGCGCGGACGCAGCGTGACGGCGCAGGACCGCAACGCGATCGTGATCGGCACAGGCCTGCTGCGCGATGACCCGACGCTCGACCTGGGCGCATCGGTGACGGCGCTCGTCGACGAACAGCCGACCGTCTGGAACGTCGTCGGCGTCGTCGAATCCGGGCCGATGCTCGCGGCGTACACCTCGCGCGCGGCGGTCGCTGCCTGGCGCGGCGCCGATCGCGCCTCGACACTCCTGGTCCAGACCGGTTCGCGCAATCCGGCGCTGCAGCTCGACGCGATCCAGCGCCTGCGCACTGCGCTCGACGCCGCCGGCAGCGGTCCTGGCGCCAGCTCGCGCGTGGATGAAAACCGGCGTGTCTTCCAGGATCACCTGCTCATGGTCGTGCAGTTTCTCGGTGCCATGTCGTGGGTCATGATCCTGGTCGGCGGGCTCGGCCTGGCCTCGACCATGAGCCTGGCGGTGCTCGAGCGCACCCGCGAGATCGGCGTGCTGCGGGCGATCGGCGCGCGCCATCGCGACATCCTGCTGCTGATCGTGGTCGAGGGCATGGTCATCGCGCTGCTCGCGTGGCTGATCGCTCTGCCCCTGTCGGTGCCGATCAGCGTCGTGCTGGGCGATGCCTTCGGGCGGACCATGTTCCCCGTGCCGCGCACGTTCGTTCCGGTCCCGCTCGGCGTCGTTGCGTGGTTCGCGCTGGTGAGCGTCGTCGCGCTGCTCGCCAGCCTGTGGCCGGCGCTGCGTGCGACAAGGATCCCGACGCGGGCCGCGCTGGCTTACGAGTGAGCAGCGACAAGCTGATGCGAAACGGCGAGGCGACGGGCGCATTCAGCGCGTTGCATCCCTGCCAGCGCGGCCCGCCTCACGAAACGTGGCCGGCCCGTTGCGCCGCAAGCCAGCGCCGTGCGCCGGCTCGAAATCTCACGCCGCGCGTCTCATGCCCGTGTCTTGCCCCTCACGCCTCACCCAGCGCCGCCAGCAGCGCCTGCGCCTGGCTGTCGCGACCCAATGCATGGGCGACGCGCGCCAGGCGCTCGCGCATTTCCACATTTCCGCTGGCGCACAATGTTGCATGGCCGACCTTGCGCCCGGCGCGCGGCGCCTTGCCGTAGTCGTGCCAGTGGGCGCGCGGTTCGGCAAGCACCGGAGCCGGATCGGGCAGTTCGCCGATGAAGTTCAGCATCACGCTGGTGCCGAGCGCCGAGGTATCGCCCAGCGGCAGGCCGAGTACGGCGCGCACGTGGTTTTCGAACTGGCTGCACGGTGCGCCTTCGATCGTCCAATGCCCGGAGTTGTGCACGCGCGGCGCCATCTCGTTGCCGAGCAGGCGGCCGCCGGCAACGAACAGCTCGAGCGCGAACACGCCGACATAGTCGAGGCGTTCGGCGATCGCGCGCGCGTGACCCAGCGCCACGGCATCGAGCGCTTCGGCAGCGGGTGCCGGCGCGAGGCTGGCAGACAGGATGCCGTCGGCGTGCCAGTTCTGGACCAGCGGATAGGTGCGCAATTCGCCGCTGCGCGAGCGTACCGCGATGATGGACACTTCGCGCTCGAACGCGATCCAGGCTTCGAGAATCAGCGGCACGCCGCCGAGCGCGTCCCACGCCGGGTCGATGTCTGCGCGCGAACGGATGCGGAACTGACCCTTGCCGTCGTAGCCGAGGCGTCGCGTCTTGAGCACGGCCGGGCATCCCACGCGGTCGAGCGCGCGAACCAGATCGTCGCGACTGTCGACCGTGGCGAACGCCGGCGTTTCGAGTCCGAGGTCGCGGAAAAGGTTTTTTTCGGCAAGGCGATCCTGGGCGAGGGCCAGTGCCCGCGCATTCGGAAACACCTTCGTGCGCGCACTCAGCCAGTGCGCGGTCTCGGCCGGCACATTCTCGAAGTCGAACGTGACGACGTCGCTGCGCCGCGCGAACCCGGCCAGCGCCTCGAAATCACGCCAGTCGGCAGCCAGCAGCGGAGCGACCTGGGAAGCACACGCGTCGGTCGAGCTGTCCACGACCAGAAAGCGCACGCCCAAAGGCGCGCCGGCGAGCGCGAGCATCCGCGCCAGCTGCCCACCGCCCAATATGCCAATCGTCGTCATAGACCCCACTTGTTCGAGTACGGCAGCACACTTTCCAAGCCGCTGCGCCGACAGCCGACTCCCCTCTCCGGCTGGCGGGAAGAGCGCAAGGGGTGAAGGTGGCAAGCACGCCGCGATTTCATCATCGTCAGATCGACGCGTCTTGCCGTGTGCAGCACGAGCGTTTCGGGCAGACCAGGGCGGTGCTCATCCCTTGCGCGGATCCGGCCTGGCGAGCACCCGCTCGGTTTGCGCGCTGCGGTAGTCGGCAAGCGCCTTGGCAATTTCGTCGCTTTGCAGCGCGAGCATCGCCGCGGCGAACAGCGCCGCGTTGACGGCGCCGGCCTTGCCGATGGCAAACGTCGCCACCGGGATCCCGGCCGGCATCTGCACGATCGACAGCAGCGAGTCCATGCCATTGAGCGCATGCGATTGCACGGGAACACCGAGCACGGGCACGGCAGTCTTGGCGGCCAGCATTCCTGGAAGATGCGCCGCGCCGCCCGCGCCGGCAATGATCGCCTTGAGCCCGCGGCTGCCGGCCTTCAGCGCGTAGTCGAACAGCAGGTCCGGCGTGCGGTGGGCCGAGACGACGCGCACCTCGTGCGCTATGCCAAGCTGCGCCAGGGTTTCGGAGGCCCCCTCCAGCGTCTGCCAGTCGGATTGCGAGCCCATCACGATGCCGACTTCGGGTCGCCGATTGCGTTTGGGTTTCATGGTCAAGGCGCGCCAAAATGACTATTCTAGGCGCATTGAAGCCTTGGGTCATACCATTCCGATGGACAAGCGACTGCTCGACATCCTCTGCGATCCGGTCAGCAAGACACCGTTGAAACTGTTGAGCAAGACCCAGCTCGATGTGCTCAATCGGGCGATCCGCTCGAATGAAATCCGGACGACCGATGGGCGTCCGGTATCGGGTCAGATCGACTCGGGCCTCGTCACTGTCGATGGCAAGGTGATCTATCGGATCGAGGACGGAATTCCGGTCCTCCTTGCGGACGAGGCGATCGGCACGGTACAGCTGCACGACTTTCCGCGTTGATTTCCGGCGATCGATGCTCAAAATCGCTTATAATGTTGCAGTAACTGAATTTGAGAAACAGTTCACACTTCCAGCCATTTGAATCGTTAAGCTGGCAGTGTCGCGCGAACGGCCGAGCGGGAACGACCCGGCTCGATGGCCAGCAGGGGCTAACGCGGATGAGCGGAAACAACGACACCAGCAAGATTGTCGATTTGCAGCAGCGGCAGGCGAACCAGGCGGCGTCAACCGACCGCGTCGGAGAACTGCTGAAACTCGTGCGCACGACAGCGCTCAAGCGCGTCAACGGCCTGGTCAGCAATCTGTTCGAAAACATCGACGACGCATTGTTCGACCTCGCCGAAAAGGCCGAGAACAACACGGTCCAGACCGGCTACTTCAACGGCATGCGCGAGGTGCGCAAGAAGCGCCAGCTGGTCGAGCGCATGTGCCAGGAGCACCTGGGCAAGATCTTCCGCGATTTCGCAGCCGGCAAGCTCGAGCCGATGAAGCCGGAAGCGGCCGGCCAACCCGGTGAGGGCCTGTCGCTGGTCAATGACCAGGAACTCGAGGAGTCGCTGGCGATCGGCAGCATGGTCGCAAAAGCCGAGAACCGCCACGCGCCGCAGCTGTATGCGGTCAACCAGCGCCTGTCGATGATCCGCGGCGGCGCCAGCGTCGAGAACGACACCAATCCGATTGCCCCTGCGCCGCTGTGTCAGGCATTTCGCCTGGCCATGCGCGAGTTCGAACTCGACGTGCAGGCGCGCCTGATCATCTACAAGCTGTTCGACCGCTTCGTGATGAACAACCTCGACATGCTCTACGGCGAGGTCAATCATCAACTGATCCAGGCCGGCGTGCTGCCGCAGATCCGCGACAAGCATGCGCAGGGCGGCCCGCGCCAGCCCGGTTCCACGCCGATGCCGCCACTGAGTCAGCCGGCCGGTCCCGCTGCAGATGGCTACGGCGATTACGGCGCCGGGTCGTACGATCCGGCTGCAGCGCACCTGCAGGCCGAGCTCTACAACACCGTGCGGTCGCTGCTGGCAATGCGCCGCGGCATGCGTCCGGACTACAGCCCGCAGGCAGCCGGCCTGCCGAGTTTTGCGCCGATCGACCTGTTGTCGGCGCTGACGATCCTGCAGAACCAGGCGATCCTGCCGCAGGCGCAGCCGGCGACCGCGGCCGATGCGGCGCTGGTCGTGCAGCAGATGAAGCACGAGCTGCTCGAGCAGGCCAGCAAGTTCCAGGCAGACCAGAAAACCCAGGTCGCTGCCGCCGACGAAGACACGATCGATCTGGTCGGCATGATGTTCCAGTTCATCGTGCAGGACCGCAACCTGCCGCCGGTCATGCAGGCGATGCTCAGCCGCCTGCAGATTCCGTATCTGAAGGTCGCGATTCTCGATCGGCACCTGTTTACCCAGAAAGCGCATCCGGCGCGCCAGCTGCTCGACCAGATGGCGATGGCGTGCATCGGCTGGTCGGAGGAATCCGATCGTGATCACCGCCTGTACGACAAGGTCAAGGAGACGGTCGAGGCGCTGCTCAAGGATTTTGACGACGACATCGGCGTGTTCGAGCGCACGCGCGTGGATTTCGAAGCGTTCGTCGAGACCGGCAAGAAGCGCGCCGAACTGGCCGAACAGCGCGCGGCGGAAGCCACGCGCGGCCGCGAAAAACTGCACCAGGCCAGGCGCATCGCCGCCGACGAGATCCGCCGCCGGCTGGACGGGCGTCAGCTGCCGGCGATGATCCAGAGTGTCCTGACTCGTCCATGGGCCAACTACCTGGTGCTGACGTTGCTGCGCCAGGGCGAAGACTCGAAGGAATGGAAGCAGGCGCTGCGCTTCGCCGACGAGTTCGTCTGGAGCGTCGAGGACAAGCACAACGATACCGACAAGGCGCGCCTGCGCAGCCTGCTGCCGGTCATCGAAAAACATCTGCGCCACGGCCTGACCACGGTCGCTTATCACGACAACGACATCAAGCAGCTGCTGCAGGGATTGAACCTGTACTACGAACGGCTGTTGCGCGCAGTGCCGTCCGGCACGAGCGGGGGCAGTGCCCAATCGGCCACCGAGGAATTCGCGCCGCCGGCCGAGATGCTCGAGATCGTCAGCAAGGTTGCTGGCGGCCACAGCTCCGAGAACGACACGGCGGTCGAAGAGATCGTCATGCGCAGCTCGGCCGATCCCGACGTGCAGCCGGACGCCATCGAAGCGATCGATGACGAGTTCCTGGCGCAGGCCAAGGGCATGAAAGTCGGCATGTGGGTCGAGTTCAACAATCCCGACAGCGGCACGAAGGAACGCGCGAAGCTGTCCTGGATCAGCCCGATCACCGGCAAGTACCTGTTCGTCAATCGCAAGGGCCTCAAGGTTGCCGACAAGACGGTGTTTGCGCTGGCGACCGAAATGCGCCGCGGTTCGACGATCACGCTGGAGGAAGTACCGCTGTTCGACCGCGCGCTCGACGCCATCGTCGCGCGGCTGAAGGCGTCACATCCGGCGGCGGAACGGCCGGTCGAAGCCTGAAACCGGGTGCCGTCTGTCCCTGATCGCGCGGCTCCGGCCGCGCGACTGCTTTTGGGGCTGGAATTTCTGCGATGACCTCTATTCTGCCACCCTCAGCCGATGACGTGCGTCGCGACGTGGAGCGCGCTCTGGCCGAAGACATCGGCAGCGGCGACGCCACGGCATCCCTGATCGACCGGGGCGCGACCGCCAGCGCCAGCGTGATCACCCGCGAAGCAGCGATCCTGTGCGGACGCCCCTGGTTCGATGCGTGCTTCCTTGCACTCGACGCGGGCGTCCGGATCGAGTGGCAGGCCGAAGAAGGCGCCGCGGTCGACGCCGGGCAGCAACTGTGCTCGCTGCACGGCAATGCCCGCGCTCTGCTCACTGGCGAGCGCTGCGCTCTGAATTTCCTGCAGACGTTGTCGGCCACCGCAACCATCACGGCGCGGCACGTCGCCGCAGTCCGCGGCACGCGCGCCGTGATCCTCGACACGCGCAAGACGCTGCCCGGCCTGCGCGTCGCGCAGAAATACGCAGTGCGCTGCGGCGGCGGCGCGAACCATCGCATCGGCCTGTTCGACGCGATCCTGATCAAGGAAAACCACATCGCAGCGGCCGGTTCGCTCGGCGCGGCGGTGCGCGCGGCGCGCGCGGCGCATCCGCACCTTGCCGTGGAAACGGAAGTCGAAAGCTTCGACGAACTCGATCAGGCGCTCGCGGCCGGCGTCGATCGCATCATGCTCGACGAATTCCCGCTGGCCGACATGCGCAAGGCGGTCGACCGTGTCGGCGGGCGCGTTGCGCTGGAAGCGTCCGGCAGTGTCGGACTCGACCGCCTGCGCGCTATCGCCGAAACCGGCGTCGACTTCATCTCGATCGGTGCGCTGACCAAGCACGTGCATGCGATCGACCTGTCCATGCGCATCCGCACCGGTGCGTGAATCAGATCCGGCCGAGGTAGCGCAACACGCCAAGTATCACGACGACGAGCGCGGCAACCGTGGCGACCAGCCACAGCAGACCGGCCGTGCGCGACGATGGCCTAGGTGCCGCGCCGGCAGTGGCGGCGGCAGCCAGTTGTGTTTCCTGCGCCGTCGACATCAACAGGAAGCGAACGGTATCGAAGCGGACTTCGTCGCCGACGTTCAGCAGGGTCGGCTTGAGCACGCGCTTGTCGTTGATGAACGTGCCATTGGCCGAACCCAGGTCCTCGACCACGATGCCGCTCGGCGCATTTTTCAGCCGCGCATGCTGGCGCGAAATCTCGTCGATCGGGATGCAGATGTCGTTGTCGCTGCTGCGGCCTGCCGCGATCGTGCCCACGACCGCGTAGATCTTGCCGAAGGTCGGGCCGGACACCCCGCGCAGCAGGTACTTCGGCAGCGCCATGCGTACGCGCGTGTGGCCCATGTCGTCGCCCGGCTCGCTCGGCGCAGCCGGCGGCGCCGTTCGCGGCACGGCAACGCCGGCGGAAACGACGCGGCAGCCGGTCCTGCCGAACAGCAGCAGGTCGCCCGGCTTGACCGTGGCTTCGCCGACGATCTGCCTGCCGTTGAGCACCGTCGCCGCCGAATCGGTCAACGGACGCACCAGGGTCTGGCCGCCCTCGGTGACGAGTTCGCAGTGACGCGGCGCGACCCCGGGAAGCGCCAGCCGGATCGCACAAACCGCATCGCTGCCGACCAGCGTGATTCCCTCGACCAGCGCCACCGGTGCATGTTCGTCGTTCGGAAACAGCAGCTTCATCGCAGGATCCCGCCGGGCCTCAGTTGGAAATGTCGCGCACGACACGGAAGCCCACGCTGTTCAGTCCGACATCGGCGGCATAGCTGTCACTGGCGGTGACGCGCTCCCTGTCCGCCCGCGAAAGCCAGCCGCGACCCTTGACGAGAAAATCGCGGCACGAACTTCCCGCCGCCGCCGCCGCGCCGTTGCCGCAGGCCGCCACCCATTCGCGCACGTTGCCGTCGATGTCGTAGATCCCCTCGATCGCGCCGAAGCGCTCCACCGGCGAGGTCGCAGCGAAACCATCGTCGCAGGCGGAACCGTCGCGGCTCTCGAACTGCTTGTTGAACGCCGCATCGGCAAGATTCGCGCTGGTGCAGTCGCCACGCGGCGCACGCCCGGCAACCTGGTCGAATTCGGCAACGCTGGGCAAACGATAGCGCTTGCCGGTTTGCTTGCCGAGCCATTGCGCGAATGCGGCGGCCTCGGGCCAGTCGACGCAGACCACGGGATGATTGTCGTCCTGCGCGATGTCCGGGTTTTCCCAGCCGCGCTTCTTCGACGAGCGGAAGATCGACTCGCGGTCGCGGCACGACGGTTCCTTGCCGGCAAATTCGGCGCGCCCCGCGCTGTCCCAGAAGCGCCGGAATTCGCCGCGCGTGACCGGATGCCGCGCCATCGCGATCGCAGCGCCCGGCATCACGACCAGCGGCAATGCGCCGGTTCCGTCCGCCAGCTTGTCGCGGAATACGAAGCCGGCTTCGCCGATCGTCGCCACGAACTTCAGGCCGTCGCGCGCAGCGGCGTTGTCGGCATCGATCTTCAGCGCCTGCTCGTACGCCGCCCTGGCGCCGGCCTTGTCCCACCTCTCGGCTGCCGCCCTGGCCTGGGCGAGCACCGGCTCGACCGCTCGCCGCCGGCGTGCGGCAACATCCTTGAGCACGTCGGCGCCTTCCGGTACCAGCCTGGCCACGTCCGCGGCGTGATCGATCTGCTCGGCGTACGCCGCCAGCGCCGCACTGCCGGGTGACCTGTCGCCGCCGGTCCTGTCCGCCAGCTCTATATACTTTTTCGCAATATCCACAATGCCCTGCTTCGCGCCGCGGCTGCGCGGATCCAGGGCGAGCGCAAACTGGAAGCGCTCGAGCGCGTTCTTGCCCGGCGGTGTGAGCAGGCGCTGTCCGGCAAGGTCGATGCGACCGAGCCGGATCGCCTCGTTCAGCGGATCGACCACGGTCGGCGCCCTGGCCGGATCGACCGCCTCGAATTCCGCCTGCGCCTCGGCGGCATCGAGCATGTTCGATGCCGCCGCATCCGGCGCTGAAGGCACCTGACCTGCCGCGGTGGCCGCACCGGCGTCCGCTGCCGGCACCGGTGCCGGCGCAACGGCGGCATCACCGCTCGTCTCGCTCGGCGCCGGTACGCCGGCGGCAGGCAACGGCGCGGCTTCGCCAGGCGGCGGCGAATGTTCCGTAGCGGCGGGAACGACCGGCGTGTCCGCCGCACTCTGCGCAGTCGGCGGCGTTGAATCTTTCGGAAGCAAGAGCGCAACCGCAATCAGCGCCAGGCCGAGTCCCGCGACGGCCATTGGCCACCAGCGCGCGAGACCCGTGCGCATGATCGGCGGCTGCGTCGGGGCAACGGTTTCAACCGTCGCCGTCTTCAACGCCACGGCGCCCGCAACGGCGTCGCGCTCGGTGGAAGCCGGAGGCGTTTTCGCGGCGGCCGCTGGCGCAGGCGCCGGCGACGCGGGCGCCGCGGGAGGCGATGCCGGTGCGGATGCGATGCCGGGCGGCGCGACACTCTGGACCGCGTCGTGCTCCAGACCGACGTTGGTAAGGGCGTCGAGAAATTCCTCGACGCTGGCATAGCGGTCCTTCGGCTCTTTCGCCAGCGCGCAGTCGATCAGCGACTGCCAATGCGCGGTGGCCGCCGGCAGGCGGGGAATCGGCTCGAACACGTGCGCATAGGCGATCGCGAAACCGTCCGCGCCGTCGTATGGCGGCCGCCCGGTCAATCCGAGAAACGTCAGGGCACCGAGGCTGTAGATGTCGGAGCGTTCATTCTGTTCGCCGCCGCGCGCCTGCTCCGGACTCATGTAGCGGCCGACATCGCCGGCGAAGACCGTGCTGGTCACGTACGCATCCCGCGCCGGCGCCGGGGCGGTGCCGAAGTTGATCAGCACCGGCGTGTTGTAGGCGTCGTACAGCACGTTGTGCGGCGTGATCGCTCGATGGATCAGTCCGCGCTGATGGATGTAACCGACGGCGCGCGCGATGCTGGCGAGCGTCTCGGTCAGGTCGGGCTCGCTCATGCCGCGCGTCGCGCGCTCCATGAAATCTCCGCCCGGGAGGTACTGCATCGAGTAATACGGCGTCTGTTCTGCCGTCGTGCCGACATCGTAAACGGCAACGATATTCGGGTGGGCGAACGACGCGAGGGTGCGCGCGACCTGCATGAAACGCTGCGTGTGGGCCGTGTCCGCCAGCAGCGGCGGCGCCATGATTTTCAGCGCAACTTCGCGATCGAGCGAGCTCTGGTCGGCCAGCAGGATAGTCGCGGTCGGGCCAACGCTGATGTCGCGCTTGATGATATAGCCGGGAATTTCTACCACGGCCACCCGCCCCCCGAAGCTCAAATTGGCAACAGTTCCGACTATATTAGCGAACTCGCGCCGGTGGCAATGGTTTGCCGGCGGACACGTGCAGGAACCGTCCCGGACCAGCTGTTCATGATCGAATCATTGTTGCCGCTGCTTCTCGTGCTTGCCGGATTCTATGTCTGGCAAAACGCCCTGCGCGCGCGCGAGCTTGCACGCATTTTCAGTCGCGACCTGTGCAGCCAGGCGCGCGTGCAGCTGCTCGATCAGACGGTCGCGCTGCAGCGCCTCAAGCTGGTGCGCGTTGCGGGACGCGGGCTGCTCCTGCGCCGCGACTACAGCTTCGAATTCAGCGTCGACGGCAGGGACCGGCACCGCGGATCGCTGAGCATCCTCGATGGCAGCGTGCTGGTGCACAATCTCGCGCTTCCGGCAGCGGCGCTGGCCGAGTCGGCTTCGAACGTGGTCATGCTGCCGCTGCCGCCGGACGCGACCCGGCACTGAGCGCCGGTCATTTGACGACGCGCAGGTGCGGCGCCTTCTTCGCCGCAGCGTCCGGCGTGGACGGCGGCGGCGCCTGGCCTTCGGCCGGAAACATCATGCCCTGGCCGTTTTCCTGCGCGTAGATCGCCAGCACCGCCCCCATCGGCACTTCGACGACCTGGCTGACGCCGGAAAACCGCGCCATGAAGCTGACATGCTCCTTGCCGAGCTCGAGCTGGGCGACCGCGCGCGCGGCGATATTCAAAACGATTCGCCCATCCTTGACCGCGCTCTTCGGAACGCTGACGCCGTTGGCAGCGGCATCGACGAGGATGTACGGCGTCATGCCGTTGTCGGCAATCCACTCGTACATCGCCCGCAACAGATAGGGACGATTGGAACTCATAACGATCGTGGTCATGACCTGGCCGCGAAAGGCCCCCCGGTTGGTAAATACGTGGACAGGAAAACCCGGCAGATCAGGGCCGCAATGCCTTTTCTTCCGGCGTCAGGCTGCGCGTGAATCCCGGGTTGCGGAAGATCCGGTCACCGTACTCGCCAATGACGTGCGCTTCGCGCGGCAGCGCGATATCCATGCTCGGCAGGCGCCAGATCAGCGGTGCGAGCGCGCAATCGGCCAGACTCAGTTCCGGATTCAGGAAAAACTTCGCCGCCTTGAACAGCGGAATGCTTGCCAGCAGCGCGTCGCGCAGACGCTTGCGCGCCGCTTCGGCAGGGCGGCCGCCGGCTTCGATCTGGTCGACGAACGGCAGCCAGTCGCGTTCGATGCGGACAATCGCCAGGCGCAGGCGCGCGCGCGACAGCGGATCGACCGGCATCAAGGGCGGATGCGGATAGCGTTCGTCGAGGTACTCGCAAATCACGCTGGTGTCGTACAGCACGAGATCGCGATCGACCAGCGTCGGCACCGAGTTGTACGGATTGAGGTCGAGCAGGTCTTCCGGCGGCGAGTCGGGATTGACCGGGACCAGATCGTAGACGACACCCTTGGCGGCGAGGACCAGGCGCGTGCGATGGCACTGCACGCTGTCGCGCGAGGAATACAGGGTCAGAACCGTGCGCGATCGTTGGGTCAGAGCCATTGGCAATTCCTCACGCCCCCACGCAGGAAACAGGCAGACGGCATCTCCCCGTCCGCGATGCGATCAATGTACACCTGCGGCGTGCCAGCGCATAGCCCGCCTGCGACCCGTGTCGAGTCGTGCGCCGCGCAATGGACAACCGCAGGCAAACCGGGTGAATGGCTACGCCGGGCGACGGATCGCAGGACTCAGTGCACGTCCTTCCAGTAGTCGTGCTTGAGCATCCACGTCAGGAACGTGAAGCCGGCAAGGAACAGGATCACCCACGCGCCGAGCGATCCACGCTGCAGCGCGGCAGGCTCGCCGACGTAGGTCAGGAAGGTTGTCAGGTCGCGCGCCGTTTCATCGAACTCTGCCGGCGTCTGCCTGCCCTTCTGCGCCAGCTCGAGTTTCTCGATGGCAGCATCCTCGCCCGGCTTGGCCGCTGCCCGCTGCGCGACCTGCACGCCTTGCAGCTCCCACAGCGGATTCGGCATCGACGCATTCGGGAACACCGTGTTGTTCCAGCCGACCGTGCTCGACGGGTCGGTATAGAAGGACTTCAGATAGTTGTAGATCCAGTCCGGCCCCTTGGCCCGCGCCTCGAGCGAAAGGTCCGGCGGCGCCTTGCCGAACCATTCCTGGGCGTGCCCGGCCGGCATGTTCGAGACGACCTGATCGCCGATCTTCGCGCCGGTGAAGGCGAAGCTTTTCAGCACGTCATCCGGGCTGAGCTTGAGATCCTCGCCCAGCCGCGCATAGCTCATGTACTTGATCGAGTGACAGCCCGAACAGTAGTTGAAATACAGGCGCGCGCCGCGCTGCACCGAAGCCAGGTTCGCCACATTCACCTGCGCCGACGCCATTTCGCCCGCGCCCTCGGCCGCAGCCGCGCTGGTTGCCGCCGCGAACAGCATTGCGGCTAGCGCCGGCAGCGCGAGCTTCGCGCCAGCAATAAAGCCCTGCTTCATGGTTGATTTGACCTGCTTCGACTCATGCATGGGTGGTCACCCGCTCCGGTACCGGTTTGGTTTTTTCGTAACCAAAGTAGGTGTAGACCCACAGGAAGACGAAGAAACCGAAATAGATCGCCGTGAGGGTGCGGCCGAACGCATTCTCTATCGATGTCAGGTCGGCGTGCGGTCCGAACAGTGCGGGAATCCACTCGGTCGTCTTTCCGGCACCGATCGTGCCGAGGAAGAAGAACGCAATGACAAAGATGGCAAGCGCGATCTTGAAACCGCGGCCACGGTAACGGATCGACTTGACCTTGCCGCGATCGAGCCACGGAATCAGGAACGGCGCGAGTACCGCCAGTGCGAGCATCATCACGCCCAGGCCCTTGCTCGGGATCACGCGCAAGATCGCGTAGTACGGCGTGAAGTACCAGACCGGCTTGATCTCGGCCGGCGTGACCAGGTTGTTCGCCGGAATGAAATTGTCGTTCTCGAGGAACCATCCGCCAACGGTCGGCTGGAAGAAGATGATGAACGCGCAGATGATCAGGAAGAAGGCGACGCCGAACAGGTCCTTGCCCGTGGTGTAGTACGGATGGAACGGGATGCCGTCCGCGGGCGCAGTCGGCGACCAGCGGTTGCCCTTCGGACCCTTCTTGATCTCGACGCCGTCGGGGTTGTTCGAGCCGACCTCGTGCAGCGCCGCGATATGCAGCGCGACCAGCAGCAGCAGCACCAGCGGCAGCGCAATCACATGCAACGCGAAGAAGCGGTTGAGGGTCGCGTCGGCCGGGTTGTAGTCGCCCATGATCCACTGCACCAGCGTATCGCCGATGTACGGAATCGCGCCGAACAGCGAGATGATCACCTTGGCTCCCCAGAACGACATGTTGCCCCACGGCAGCACGTAGCCCATGAACGCCTCGGCCATCAGCGCCAGGAAGATCAGCATGCCGAGCAGCCAGACCAGTTCGCGCGGCTTCTTGTACGAGCCGTACATCAAGCCGCGGAACATGTGCATGAACACGACGATGAAGAACATCGATGCGCCGGTCGAGTGCATGTAGCGGATCAGCCAGCCCCATTCGACGTCGCGCATGATGTATTCGACCGAGTCGAATGCGGTCGCGGCGCCCGGCTTGTAGAACATGGTCAGGAAGATGCCGGTCAGGATCTGGTTGACCAGCACGACGACCGCGAGCGAACCGAAGTAGTACCAGAAGTTGAAGTTCTTCGGCGCGTAGTACTCCGTCATGTGCTTTCGATACGTCGGCATCATGTTCGGTGCGCGTTCGTTGACCCAGTTCGCGACATTGGTAAATACGCTGGCCATCAGGCTGCTCCCTCCGGACCGACGCCGATCATGATGTGCTTGTCGTCGACGAACTTGTACGGCGGCACGACCAGATTGGCCGGAGCCGGCACGCCCTGGAACACCCGGCCGGCGATGTCATAGCGCGACTTGTGGCAGGGACAGAAGAAGCCGCCCTTCCATTCCGGATCGAACGGTTCCGGCTTGATCTCCGGCACGAAGTCCGGCGAGCAACCCAGGTGCGTGCAGATGCCGATGACCACGAACCACTGCGGCTTGTCCTTGTACGAGCGCGTCTCGTTCTCGGCGAATTTCGGCTGCTGATCGACCTGGCTCTTCGGATCCTTCAGCCGCGCGTCGACCTCGGGCAGCGTCGCCAGCAGGCCCGGGGTGCGGTTGATGACCCACACGGGCTGTCCGCGCCAGGCGATGGTCAGCCGCTGACCGGGCTCGACCTTGCCGATGTCGGCAAGCACCGGTGCGCCGGCGTTGCGTGCACGCTCGCTGGGCTGCCACGATTTGATGAAGGGAATCGCCGCTGTAATCGCTCCCACACCGCCGACGACAGCCGTCGTCGCGGTGAGGAAGCGGCGACGTCCCTGATTCACGCCTTCATTCGCCATCCGGCACTCCGAAAGTACAAAATATGCAACGCAAAACATGCAACGTAGTCACCGCACCCGGACATGGACCGGGGTCGGCAAGGCTTCGGCAACCGAAAGGACCCGTGCGGCCCGGCCGGTTATGACGCCTGTCCCAAAAATCATGTTAGTTTAACGAAGCGCCCGGCCGCAGACAATGAAATCACTGCAAACGAGGCTGTGCGACGACGCACTGCATGCGTTCCAATCGCGGTCGCCCGACTTCCTTCGATGAGAAATACCTATAACACGCTGATTTTTGTCGCCAAGTGCGTGGTCCTCGGTCTGGCACTGGCATTCGTCGTCGGCACGCTCGCGCCAAAATGGCGCGATCGCGTGCGCAAGGCGTTTTCGCCGCACGTTGTGGAACAGCCCGCCAGCCCGGCAGCGGCGGCAGCGACGGCGCCCGATCCGCACGGCGCGGTCACGACCGAACACAACGTCGCGCCGCCGGCCGCCCTGGCCGAGGAAGGCCAACCGGGCGGAACCTTCGTCGCGTCGTATGCCAATTCCGTCGCCCGCGCCGCGCCGGGCGTCGTCAGCATCTTTGCCAACAAGATCGTGCCCGGGCGGCGCGTGCTGGTGCCGAACGATCCGTTCATGCGCCGCGTATTCGGCGTGATCGACGCCGGACCGACGCAGCGCGGCGAGCGCAGCCTTGGCTCGGGCGTCATCGTCCGCGCCGACGGCTACGTGATCACCAACAACCACGTCATCGAGGGCGCAGAGGATATCGAGGCGACCTTGAACGACGGCCGCGTGGCCAAGGCCACTCGCGTCGGTGTCGATGCGGAGACCGACCTGGCGGTGCTCAAGCTCGATGTCGGCAACCTCGTCAACATCACGCTGGCGCAAAGTCCATCGCGTGTCGGCGACGTGGTTCTGGCCATCGGCAATCCGTTCGGCCACGGCAATACCGTCACCATGGGCATCGTCAGCGGACTGGGGCGGCAATTGAACCTGTCGACCTACGAGGATTTCATCCAGACCGACGCGGCGATCAACGAAGGAAACTCGGGCGGTGCATTGATCAACGCCTACGGCGACCTGGTCGGAATCAATACGGCGTTCAAGCGCGACCAGATGGCCGAGGGCATCGGTTTTGCGATCCCGGCGGCCACTGCGAAGCACGTGCTCGACCAGATCATCGCGCAGGGCAAGGTGATCCGCGGCTGGATCGGCGCCGAATACCGTGACCTGACCGCACAGCAGGCGCCGGGGCCGGGACACGGCGTGATCGTGCTGGGTGTCTACGACAACAGCCCTGCCGCGCAGGCCGGCCTGCTCGCCGGCGACGTGCTGCTGCAACTCAATGGCGAGGCGATCAGCAACCAGCTGGAGCTGCGCAACCGCGAGGCCGGCCTTGCCCCCGGCACGAAGGTGACTCTCGCCGGCACGCGCGACGGCCGGGCGTTTTCGCTCGACGTCACGCTGCAGGAAAGGCCACCGCTGCGGCAGCCGGGTGGCTGATGCCGGCGGGCAGCGCTACTCGGCCGAGTGATAGCGCTGGCGCAGCGTAGCCACGCGATCGA
>DATNFS010000069.1:0-7486 GCA_035606275.1 Rudaea sp. | reverse complement strand
TTGTCGCCGAGCACGCGCGTGAATTCCTCCATCGCGATCTGGACCAGCCCCGGGTGCGCGATCCAGCCACCGTCGAATCCGTCGCTCGCATCGCGCTTCTTGTCGTGGCGAACGCCGGCCAGCGCCTTTTCGTTGGCAGCCGCGTCATTCTTGATCGGAATCAGCGCCGCCATGCCGCCGATCGCCGGCGCGCCGCGTTTGTGGCAGGCCTGGACCAGCGCGAGCGCATACGAGCGCATGAACGGCACTTCCATGTTGATCATGGCGCGATTGGCGAGGCAGAAGCCCGGCTTGTTCCGGAATTTCTTGATCGCGCTGAAGATGTAGTCCCAGCGCCCGGCATTGAGCCCGGCCGAATGCTCGCGCAGTTCGTACAGGATCTCTTCCATCTCGAACGTGGCCAGGATCGTTTCGAGCAGCACGGTCGCCTTGATCGTGCCCCGCGGGATGCCGAGTTCGTCCTGCGCCATGACGAAGATGTCGTTCCACAGCCTTGCTTCGCGATGATTCTCGAGCTTGGGCAGGTAATAGAACGGGCCGGCGCCGCGCGCGATCTGCTCCTTCGCGTTGTGGAAGAACACCAGCGCGAAATCGAAGATGCCGCCGGAGACGCGCTGGCCGTCGACGGTGACGTGCTTCTCGTCCAGATGCCAGCCGCGCGGACGGATCTGCAGCGTGGCGATCCGGTCGTTGAGCTTGTATACTTTTCCCGCCTCGTTGGTGAAGCTGATCGTGCCGCGGATCGCGTCGTGCAGATTCACCTGGCCCTGGATCTGGTTGAACCAGTTCGGGCTGTTCGAATCCTCGAAGTCCGTCATGTACGAATCGGCGCCCGAGTTGAACGCATTGATGATCATCTTGCGTTCGACCGGTCCGGTGATCTCGACGCGGCGGCATTCGAGCGCCTTCGGCAGCGGCGCAATCTTCCAGGCGCCGTCACGGACGTGCTTCGTCTCGGGCAGAAAGTCAGGCATCTCGCCGGAGTCGATGCGCTGCTGGCGCTCGACCCGGGCTTTCAGCAGCTCCTGGCGGCGTGCGTCGAATGCGCGATGCAGTCTGGCCACGAACGCCAGCGCCGCAGGCGTGAGGATTTCGTCGAAGCGCGGATGCAGCGTCCCCTTGATCTGGACGCCGGGCGGCAAAGTCTGGTTCATCGGGTGGCTCCAGAAAAAAGCGGTGGGCAATTCCTGACTGAATGATAGTGCCGCAACCGCGCCGATCAAGGCGACCTAAGTCTGTCCCGCTCCGACGATGCGGCCTGAATTGATCAGCATGGGTTGTTTCCCGGACGCCACGAACGTATCATGCGCGCCCCGCCAGGCGGACCGCCACGCCCTTCAGGACGAGACGAGCACATGCGCCGGTTGGGCCGCCACGCCCTCGCGGTGTCTGAATTTTGGAGAGGTGGCAGAGTGGTCGACAAAATCGCCGGGAGCGATTTTGCACAGCGATGCTGGCCCTGAGCGCGAAGCGCGCAGGGCGAGTCTCACGGATGAGACGAGCATATGCGCCGGATGGGGACGCCACGCCCCGCGGTGTCTGATTTTGGAGAGGTGGCAGAGTGGTCGAATGCGCCGGATTCGAAATCCGGTGTACGGTTTTACCGTACCGTGGGTTCGAATCCCACCCTCTCCGCCAGAGAAATGCAAACGGCCCTGTTGGGGCCGTTTGCGTTTCTGGAGAGGGTTGGTGGACGAACCCGCTTGTTCGACAAATTCGTCTGGAACGAATTTGGACAGCCGAAGGCTGGCCCGGAGCACGCGTAGCGTGCGCAGGGCGCGGCTCAGGGGGCCTTCGCGCACATCCCACCCCCTCCGCCAGAAATGCAAACGGCCCCTTTCGGGGCCGTTTTGCTTTTTCATACATCTGACTGACATCGCGCAATTCGCATCGTGCCATCACGACCTCGGCATGAAGAAGAACTCACCGGCTTCGTGTCCGGCGAACTGGATCGGTGAGTATTCGGGAACCTGCTGCAGGCCGGCGTTTGCGCTCTTGAGCGCCATGCTTGCCGCGATCTCGCGATACAGACGCTGACCGGTCAGCAGCTGATTGTTGTCGCTCAACGCACCGATCAGCGCGCCGGCAAACAACGAATGCTCGCCGCGCGCGGTATCGGCGACCGGTTGCACGCCGCCCGACGTCAGCGCGGTGCGCGACTTTCCGGAGACCATGGTCTTGACCCAGTCGCCCCACGAATCTGCCGCCATGCCTCCGCCGAATGTGGCGAGCGACGTGCGCGTCATCGTTCCGGAATAGCACGAGTCCGCAATCACGAGCACGTGCCTGGCGTTCATCGTGGTCAGGATGTCGCTGACCGCGCGATTGGAAATCCAGCTGCCGGCCTGCTCCGCCTGAGCATCGACCGGCAACCAGTATCCCTGCTTGGTCGAATCGACCTCGCCGTGGCCGGCGTAATAGATCAGCAAGTTGTCTTCTTCCTTGAGTTGTTCGCGCAGGTCATTGAGGGCGGACAGTATTTCAAACCGGTTTGCGTTGGTCAGCAGGCGTGTCTCGTACGCATAGTGCGCCTTCAGCAAGCCTGCGACCGAGGTGGCGTCGGACACCGCTCCCTTGAGTGCCGGGTAGGCCTGATAGGCGTCATTGCCGATGACCAGCGCGTAATACTTGCCGAGCTGCACGCCGCGCGGCAGCGCGTTCACGGCCTGGGCGCTCGGTTGCGCGGCGCCGGCAGAGCCCGCCGGCGCCGGCAGCAGGACGAAGTCGAGCACGGCCTTTTCACCCCGACGGTCGGTGGCTGCCACGTGCACGGTGGTGCTGTCGCCGGCAGCGGCGACCCTGCTGGAGAACGTACCGGCCGCGTCGGTCGTCACCGGCTGATCGTTGATGCTCAGCGTCGTCAGGCCGGCCGGCGCGACCACCCGGCCGACGACATCCATGCCGTTCTGGGCCGGCAACAGCGACGCGGCAGGCTTGCTCGATCCACGCGTGACGGTCAGCGTCGGCTGCAGGATTTCCACGCGCAGACCACCACCGACGCTGGCGCTGGCGAACGCCGTGGGAGTGTCTGCGGCCGGACTGGTGTCCAGCTGCGCGCGCAGCGCCGCCATCTGCGTGCGTTCCGACGAAAGTTGCTGGCGCTTTTCGCGCAGCTCGCCTTCCATCAGCTTGAGCAGGCGGCTGCTGTCCTCGTTCTGCGCGCGTTCCTTCGCCAGCTGCATGCGCGCACCGTCGAAGCGTGCCTGCGACTCCTGGCGTTGCAGATCGTTCTGCTCGAGCTGCTGCTGCAGCTGATTCATCCGCGCCCGCGCCTGCGCCAGCGCCGCCTCGCTCTTGGTCGCCGCGTCGCGCAGCGCCGACAACTCTTTTGCTTCGGCGCTGCCCTTCGAGCCGGCGAGCTGCTTTTCGCGCGCGCGCAGCCGCTCCACCTCGGCCTCGGCATCCGCCTGCTGCTTCGTGCTGACCTGCTGCGCCTTTTCCAGATCGCGTTGCTGCTCGGCCAGGGCGCGTTCGCGCGCGTCCAGGTCGGCCTTGAGCTTCGTATAGCCCGGATCAGTGTCCACGCCGAGCTTTTTCTGCTCGGCATCGAGTTTGCCGCGCACATCGTTGAGCTCGCGCTGCGACTTGTCATAACCCTGCTGCTTGCGGCGCAGCTCTGCCTGCAGCTTCTCGACCTGGCTGCGCAGTTGCTCGGACTTGCGCTGTTCGCCCGACAACTGCTCGCGCGCCGCCTGCGTTTCGGCATGCGCCTGCTGCACCTCGGCCGTCACCGACGAGGCGAACACCAGCCTGTCGCCGCTGATGCCCGAAGCATCGCGGTAGAGGTTCAGCGCACGCGCCGTGTCCTGCGACACGCCCAGGCCCTGCTCGTACATGTAGCCAAGATTGATGCGCGCCCGGCGTGAGCCCTGCGCGGCAGCCTTTTCGAACCACTGCGCGGCGCGCGCATAGTCCGGTTCGGTTCCCAGACCCTTGAGGTAGATCTCGCCGACGTAGTTCTGCGCTTCCGGGTCGCCGCTTTCGGCCTGCCCTTGCCATACCTTCAACGACGTCTGGTAGTTGGCGCGATCGTAGGAGACGTATTCGCCGCCGCGAATCTCGCAATCGGCCTGCGTCGTGCGCAACGGCCGGCGCGCGCTCATGAACACCGAACTGGCGCCGAGCTTGCGCACCTGGCCGGGCAGCAGGCAATCGACGATCAGCAGGTCTTCCGGATTGCGCTGCGGGACGGCGGCGGCGCGCGGCGACGGTGCCAGAACGCCCGCCACCACCGCGATCGATGCCACCGCCAGCGACAGGGCCGGATGTAATCGCCAGGGCAATTTCCGGTACGAAGACTCGAACATCACATCATCTCCCAGGCAGCGCCGGCCGGCGATGACGCAAATCGGCGCCGAACGACGTTTCCTGTGCTGTCAAACGCGGGCGGACCCTTTCGCCCGTGCCATGCAGATCAACGCCGAAGCAGGGAGTTTTGCGCCATGCCGTTGAAACCAAGACTAATGCCAATCAGCCGCGTTTGCTATAGATTAGTGTCGACAATGCGCACTCTGGGGAGAGCATCATGACGCACGTTGCCGGTGTCCCGCGCCGCGGGGTTGCATCACGCTTCCACCTGCTCGTCATCGCCGCTGCGCTGCTCGCGCCGCTCGCGGCGTACGCGCAGTCGCTCACGATCGTTTCCGGCAACAACCAGTCGCTGGTGCCGAACCAGGCCTCGCAAGTGCTCACCGTCCAGGCACGCGACGCCCAGGGGGCGCCGCTGTCGGGCGCTGCGATCGGATGGTCCAGTCCCAACGCGACGGCATCGTTCGCCACGTCGAGCAAGACCGACGGCAGTGGCCAGAGCACGAATCGCCTGACCGCAATCCTGCCGGGCAACTACACGCTGACGGCGCAAATCATCGAATCGAGCTCGAGTGCGAGCGTGACGTTTTCGTTCAACGTCGGTGTCGCGAATCTCAACGCGCTGACACCGGGCCAGAATGCGGTCGCCCATGCGATCGACGTCGCGTGTCCGACGCTGGCGACGTCGCAGACGCCGATCAGCGATCCGCAGAAGGACTTTCTCAATCGCTGCTCGGAAATCGTCGTCGGCGCCGGACGCAGCGAGATTCCGACGGCACTCGAAGCGATGTTGAACAACAAGACGCAGCCGCAGAGCCAGATGTCGAACAACGTGCAGTCGTCCCAGTCGGCCAACCTCACCGCGCGCATGGGCGCGCTGCGCGCCGGCGTGCAGGGCGTCAGCCTCGGCGGCGTCGGCATCGTCAATGACGGCAAGGCGCTGTCGCTGGCCACGCTCGGCGATGCGTTCCGCAAGGATCCGGGGCAGGATGCCGAAGCCGGCGCCTCGTTCAGCCGCTGGGGCTTCTTCGCCAACGGCATGATCACGCGCGGCACGTTCGCCGCGAACCAGTCGCGACCCGGCTTCGACTTCGACGGCGCATCGCTGACTGCTGGCGTCGACTACCGCTTCAACGACAATTTCGTCGCCGGCGTCGCGCTGGGCTACAACAACGACTCGTCCGATCTCGACCTGGATGCCGGCAAGCTCGATGTCGACGGCTACAGCGTCAACGGCTACTTCGTCTGGTACCACGGCAACGATTTCTACGTGCAGGGCTCGCTCGAATTCAACCAGCTCAATTTCGACCTGCGCCGAAACATCATCTACCAGATCGCGGCGATCGACGGCAGCGGCGGCACCACGTCCATCAATCAGGTCGCCAGGGCGTCGCCCGGCGGCGACCAGCAGTCCTTCAACCTGACCCTGGGCCGCGACTTCAACAGCGGTGCGCTGCAGTTCAGTCCCTACCTGCGCGGCACCTGGTCGCACCTGAGCCTGGACGGTTTCACCGAATCGATCGCCTCGAGCGCGCCCGGGTTCGGCCTGGCGACCGAGGTCGACTCGCGCTCGCGCACGAACGAAATCGGCGTGATCGGCGCCCTGTTCTCCTATACGGCGAGCCAGAATTGGGGCGTGCTGGTGCCGAACGCCCGCCTCGAGTTCAACCACGACTTCAAGACCGACCCGCAGGTGGTCGTGTCGCGCTTCGTGTCCGACCCGACGCAGACCGAGATCGTCGTCAGCGATCCCCGCCTGGACCACAATTTCTACAACGTCGGGCTGGGATTGAACGCCCTCTGGCCGCAGGGACGTTCCGGCTACCTGGCCTACGAGTATGTCGGCGGATTGACCGGCGGGCACCTCAACCGGTTCGAGGCGGGATTCCGCATTGAATTCTGACCACGTCGGCGGCAGTGCGGTTGCGCACTGCCGCTTGCGCGCCTGCCCGGCGGCACGGCATGCTATAGCTCCTGCCGGCTCAGCGTGGCGGGCCCGTGGGGATTCCGCTGGATATCGGTCGACGCATGATTGAGTTCGGACATAACACCCATGTCGGCCTGCGCCGCGAGCATAACGAAGATACGTATTATGCCGACTCGGAGCTGGGTCTGTGGCTCGTCGCCGACGGCATGGGCGGGCATGAACACGGCGAAGTAGCCAGCGCGCTGGCGCGCGATACGCTGGTCCACGAGATCAAGGAAAACGTGCCGCTGGCGCAGGCCGTGCAGCGCGCCGACGAAGAGATCATCCACCATTCCAGCAAGAAGGCCGAAGCGCTGCCGATGGGCACCACCATCGCCGCATTGCGCCTGCGCGGCACCGACTACGAGGTCTGCTGGGTCGGTGACAGTCGCGTATACATGTGGAACGGCGCGCTCAAGCAGCTGTCGCAGGACCATTCGTACGTGCAGGAACTGATCCAGCAAGGCGCCATCACGCACGAGCAGGCACGCACCCACCCGCACCGCAATGTCGTCACCCAGGCGCTCGGCGTCACCGATCCGCAGAGCCTGCGCGTCGAAACGATCCGCGGCACGCTCGGCACCGGCATGCAGATCCTGCTGTGCTCCGACGGTCTGACCGAAGAGGTCGACGACAGCCAGATAGCCACGGTACTGGCCCGCAGCGACCTTTCCGCGCAGGAATGCGTCGACCACCTGATTCTCGCTGCGCTCGACGGCGGCGGTTCGGACAACGTCACGGTGATCCTGGTCCGCAATCGCTGACGGCAGCAGCGCTTCAGTTGTTGCCCTGTGCGGCTGCCCTGGCGGCGAGGTCGGCCTTGAGTTTCAGCAGCACGGCGTCGTCGGGCTGCGCGCGCAGACCCTTTTCGACGAGGTCGGCGCTGGTCGAATCCAGCCCGCGCGCCAGCATGCTCTGTGCGTTGGTCCGGTAGAACGCGACGATGCGCGCCAACCCTTGCGTAGCGGTCGGATTGGCCGGATCTCGCCGCAGCACCTCGCGGAACAGGTCGATCGCGTTGTCGCCATCGGGAAAAGCGAAGCGACGGCCGTCGCCGCTGGCAAAACCCAGTTCGAGGTAACCGCCGGCGCGCGCCAGCAGCGTCGCCGTGTCGATCCGCTCCAATCCGGTCGAACTGGCCGGGGCCGGCACCGGCTCGGCCGGCATCGGCGGTACCGGCGGCGGGCTGGCAGGCAGCGGCGGGCTGGCAGG
>DATNFS010000068.1:0-4094 GCA_035606275.1 Rudaea sp. | reverse complement strand
GACGCCGGCGGCAGCATCGAGGAACGCTACACGCTGTCCGACGACGGCAAGAAACTGACGATGCACGTGCACGAGCAGCTGGCAGGCGCGGATACGGCGCGCGACTTCACGCGTGTGTTCGTGCGCAACGGCGCGCAGGATTCGGCAACATCAAGCACGGTCCCGTAGCGAATGCCGGTTGCCCTTGCCTTGAAGACCTGCGCTGCCGTCGAATGTCGCCCATGGAGGCAGGATGTCTACCGAATATCGCGTGGCTGAGCTGTCCGACCCGAGCTTCATTGCCGGCAGGATCGATCCGAAGGACGTGGAAAAGCTGATCAACGAAATTGCGGCGGACGGATGGGAGTTCGTCGCCCTGACCTCGCAGAGCGGTGTCGGCGTGTCGCTTGCCGTCATGGCGGTCTTCAGGCGCGAAAGGACCTGATTGGTGGCGACTTTGCGGCTGGCTTGACCGTACCCGAACGGGTGCGGTATTCGTCATCCCGCCGCTGGCTATTCCTCGACCGTTACCGTACGCAGCGCGCCGGCTGCCGCAGCGTCGTCCATGTGTCCGCTGTGGCTGGCCGACAGCTTCTTCATCAGCGGCAGCAGCAGGATCGCCAGCGCCGTGCCGCCGACCGCGACGAAGCCGAGCTTGTTGAACAGGCTCGTGTAGATCGACAGGCTCTGCAGCGGATCGGTGATGTCGCTCGGGATGCTGGCGTAGTTTGCAACGACACTGCCCAGATACTGCGAGATGCCGGTCGCGACGAAGTACGCGCCCATCATGAAACCGCCCATGCGCGCCGGCACGTAACGCGCCATCATCGCAAGGCCCAGGCCGCTGACCAAGAGTTCGCCGAGCGAATAGAAGCCGTAGCCCCAGATCATGTACCAGGACGACACCTTGCCGGCGACCGCCGTGCCGGCGCTCAGTCCGTAGATGAAGAATCCGAGCGCGACGCAACCGAAGCCGACCGCGAACTTGCCGGCGATCGGCAGGTCGCGTCCGCTCTTGCCAAGATGCGTGTAGGTCCACGCCAGCACCGGCGACAGGATCATGATCCAGATCGGATTGAGCGCCTGGTACTGGCCCGGCGACCAGGTCACGTTGAACAGGCCGAAGCTCTGGTTCCATTCGACATTGCGCAGCGCGAACAGCGTCAACGACGTCGACATCTGCTGGTAGAAGATGAAGAACAGCAGCGTCTCGACGATGAGGATCAGCGCAGCGATCAATCCGGCGCGCTCGCTCTTCGCGCCGGTCGAGATCATGTAGGCGAAGATGGCAAGCGTCACGAGGCCGGCGATGTAGACGCAGGTGACCGCGATTTCCCGGTGCTGGATCACGAACGCGACCGCGAACAGCAGCACGAAGCCGGCGCCGAGCACCATCGCCAGCTTGTTCCACTGCACCGGCTTTTCGTCGGGCGGCGAGCCGATGCCGTTGAGCGTGCGCACCATCATCACGTAGTTGATCAGGCCGAGGATCAGGCCGCCGCAGCACACCGCGAACGCGGCGTGCCAGCCCCAGTTGTCCTTGATCCACGGCGTCAGCAGCATCGACACGGTCGAGCCGACGTTGACCGCCATGTAGTACATCGTGAACGCACTGTCGATCTTCGCGTCATCGCCTTCGTAGATGCGCCGCACCATGTTCGCGGCGTTGGCCTTGAACAGGCCGTTGCCGACCACGATCACGCCCATCGAGGCGTACAGCAGATACAGGCTGTCGCTCGGGATCGACAGCATCAGGTAACCGATGGCGAGGATCGCCGCGCCGATCGGCATCGTGCGGCGCGTGCCGAGGATGTTGTCGCCGACCCAGCCGCCGATTGCCGGCGCCGCATACACCAGCGCGGTGAACGCGCCCCAGACGAGGTTCGCCTGCGTGTCGCCGAAGCCGATCTTCTCGACCATGAACAGCACGAGGATCGCGGCCATGCCGTAGTAGCCGAAGCGCTCCCACAGCTCGATCAGGAAGATCGTCGAGAACGAACGGGTCTGGGAAACGGGATTTGCGGAATTCGACATGAGGACAACCGATGCGGGAAACCAGAGGGGCAAGCCTAGCGCATAGCCGCCTGCAGCGCTTGCCGCATTGCGGCGCGCGGTCGCTTCAGCGTTCGGGAGCGGCGGCAGGCCGAATCCAGCGATCCACCAGGACTGCGGCCAGCAGCGTGATCAGGCAGGCCAGCGCGATCGATCCGAGGACATCGGACAGGAAATGCACGTTTTCATCGATGCGTGCCAGGGCGATGAAGACCGGCACGACGAGCAGCGGCAAGCGGTATCGCGGATACAGATACGCAAGCGGCACGAACAGGCCCCAGTAAAACGCGACATGGCCGGACGGGAACGAATTGCCGCCTGCAAACCAGATGTGGCTCCAGTCGCCGCGCTCGATGAGCTGATAGGGGCGCAGCCGGCCGAACAGACCCTTGATCTGCGAAGCCCCGGCGATCGTGGCCAGTTGCACGAGGCCGGTGAAGACCAGGGCGCGCGCAGTCGCGTTGGAGCGCCGTGCAACGAGCCAGACCGATCCGGCCACTGCCAGGCAGCCGCCGAGCAGCAGGTCGCCGATGCCGCTGAACCGGTATCCGGTAACCGTGTCGAGCAGCCCGCGCAGGCGAACGATGACGGCGGCGCCTTCGATGCCGGAAGCATGCACGCCGAGGGCGATGCCGCGGTCGAGCGCGAAGATGCCGAGGCATGCAAGCAGGATGGCGATGGCCGCCGTCCAGGCGAGCGTGATTCTGCTCATGGTCGCGAACGATCAGGCATTGGGCATGAAGATCAGCAGCAGCGCACCGAGCACGATGCGGTAAACCGCGAATGCGGTGAACCGATGCGTGCGGATGTAGCCGAGCAGCCACTTGACCGCGACGAAGGCGGTGACGGTCGATACGGCGAACGCAATCGCGAGCGAGCCCCAGTCCTCGTGGCCGGCGCCCGCCCGGGTCGCCTTCAGCAGTTCGTAGCCCGAAGCGGCAAACATCGTCGGGATGCCGACCAGGAAGGCGAATTCGGTCGCCGCCGGACGGTTGCTGGTGCCGGCCAGCATGGCGATGAAAATGGTCGCCGCCGAACGCGACGTGCCGGGAAAAATCGCGGCGACGACCTGGGCCAGACCGACCAGGATCGCCACCGTCCAGGTGACCTGCGCGCTGTCGGACCGCCGCGCCGCGACGACTTCCGCGCCGATCATCCAGACTCCGCCGAGCAGCAGCGCCCACGCGACCGGTGTAATCGTTTGCGGCAGCTTCAGGCCGGCCCGGGTCGCGGCGAATCCGAGCGCTGCGGTGATCAGGAATGCGGCCGCGAGCTTGAGCGCATAGGCCCGCGTCGCGGGCTGGCGGAGCCCGGTCGCGAGCTGCCACAGGCGCTGGCGATAGAGCAACGTGACGGCGAGGATCGCTCCCGCCTGGATGACGACATTGAATGTGTCGGAGCGTGCGCCAAGCCAGTGCTCGGCGATCAGCAGGTGGCCCGTGCTGGAAATGGGCAGGAATTCGGTAATGCCTTCGATCAGGCCAAGCAGTATGACGTCAAGGAGTTCGAGCATGTTTCCGGGGCTGCGTTTGGGGCGAGGGGTCAGGGGCCGAACAAGCCAAAAGCCGCGCAAGCCGCCGTCATTTGCAGCCCTCGGCCCGCAGCCCTCAGCCCTGATCTTGTGGCATCATACGCGGCCTTTACCGCCTGCCGATAGCCTCGCCATCCATGCTGATTTTCGAGCTTTCCCAGCCCGGTCGCACCGCGGCCGCGCAGATCCCCGCCGCCGTCGACGTACCGGCCGACCTGCCCGGACAGTTCCGCCGCACGACGCCGATCGGTCTGCCGGAAGTCTCGGAGTTGCAGGCGCTGCGCCACTACACGAATCTGTCGCGCAAGAATTTCTCGATCGACACGCACTTCTATCCACTCGGCTCGTGCACGATGAAATACAACCCGCGCGCCTGCAATTCGCTGGCGATGCTCGACGGGTTTCTCGCGCGCCATCCGTATGCGCCGGATTCGCTGTCGCAGGGATTCCTGTCGTGCATGTACGATCTGCAGGAAATCCTCGCCGACGTGACCGGCATGAAAGGCGGCGTATCGCTCGCGCCGATGGCCGG
>DATNFS010000067.1:0-2971 GCA_035606275.1 Rudaea sp. | reverse complement strand
TCGGCTCGCGGCGGCGGAGCCCGGTAGCGCGCGACAGCACCCTGATGCCTTGCCCCGCCGGTCATGCGGTCGAGCGCCGCGCGATCGCGCGCATGAGGCTTGACCCCGGCATCGCGCGCACGCTCGGAGAGTTCCTTGAGGCGCGCGTTGTGGCTGTCCACCTCGAGGTACAGCTCGATGATGTTCTTCGGGTCGTGCGTCAGCGCCGACTCGACCGCATGGATGCCGAATATCAATTCACCGCTCATGAAAGATTCGCCAGGAAATCAGAAAAAGATTGAACCACGGAGAACACAGAGAACACGGAGGAAAATCTAGCTTGAGAAACCTGCGCGGGAGCGAGGCAAAATCTCTATTTCTTGCTCAGTTTCCTCCATCTGCGCTCTTCTCCGTGTTCTCCGTGGTTCAGGCTTTCGCTTTTTGCGTAGTCGCGGGCGTCGGCGCAAGGCGGAAGTCGATCTTGCGATCTTCCAGGCTCGCACGCAGCACCTGCACGCGCACCGGATCGCCGAGGCGGAATTTCAGGCCGCGTTTCTCGCCGCTCAGCAGATGGCGCACCGGATCGAAGTGATAATAGTCATTCGGCAGCTGCGTGATGTGGACCAGCCCGCTGACCTGCGATTCGATCAATTCGACGAACAGGCCGAACGAGGTGACGCCCGAGACGATGCCGTCGAATTCGCTGCCGACATGCTTTTCCATCCATGCGCACTTGTAACGCTCGTCGACTTCGCGCTCGGCCTCGTCGGCGCGGCGCTCGTTGTGCGAGCAGTGCGTCGCCAGCGACGCCATCTCGGCCGGACTGTAGGTGTAGTCCGATGGCTTGCCCTTGCCCAGCGCATAGCGGATCGCGCGATGCACGAGCAGGTCGGGATAGCGCCGGATCGGCGAGGTGAAGTGCGCATAGGCCTCGAGCGCCAGGCCGAAGTGACCGGAATTCTGCGGGCTGTACACCGCCAGCGACTGCGAGCGCAGCAGCACCGACTGGATCAGGCCGGCATCGGGCCGATCGCGGATCTTCTTCAGCAATGCCGAGAAATCGCCCGGAGTGACCGCATCGACCGGCGGCATGCGCAGCTGGAACTCGCGCAGGAATTCGATCAGGTCCTCGTACTTCGAGGCCGGCGGCGGCGCATGCACGCGGTACAGCGCCGGAATCTTCTTCTTGTCGAGGAACTTCGCCGCCTCGACGTTCGCGGCGATCATGCATTCCTCGATCAGCTTGTGCGCGTCATTGCGGTGCTCGGCGCCGAGCTGCTCGACCTCGCCCGTGGCCGACAGCTTGAAGTTCACCTCGTGGCTTTCGAAATCGATCGCGCCGCGATGCTGCCGCGCCTTGGCCAGGATCTTGTAGAGCTGGTGCAGTTGCTCGAGTTGCGGCAACACGTCGGCGAGCTCGGCGCGCGCATCGGCATCGTTCTGGCCAATCGCCTGCCAGACGCGGTCGTAGGTCAGGCGCGCATGCGAGCGCATGACCGCCGCATAGAACTTCGAGCGCGACACCTCGCCTTCGTAGCCGACGTGCATCTCGCAGACCATGCACAGGCGCTCGACCTTCGGGTTCAGCGAACAGATGCCGTTCGACAGCGTCTCCGGCAGCATCGGCACGACGAAGCCGGGGAAATACACCGACGTCGAACGCTTCTGCGCCTCGTCGTCGAGCGCGGTACCGGGCCGCACGTAATGCGACACGTCGGCGATGGCGACGATCAGGCGGAAACCGCCCGGCACGGTTTCGGCAAACACCGCATCGTCGAAATCCCGCGCGTCGGCGCCGTCGATCGTGACCAGCGGCGTCTTGCGCAGGTCGACGCGGCCGGCGGCTTCTTCCTTCGTCACGCGCGGCTCGACCTGCCCGGCTTCCAGCAGCGTCTCGGGCGGCCATTCCTGCGGCAGGCCGTGGCTCGCGATCGCCATCTCGACGACCAGCGACGGCGACAGCCGGTCGCCGAGCACGCTGACGACCTCGCCGATCGGCCCGCGCTGCGCGTTCGGCGGCTGCGTGATTTCGGCGACCACGATCTGGCCGGAGCGCGCGCCGGCATCCTTGCCGGGTGGTATCAGCACGTCTTGGTGCAGGCGCCGGTCGTCCGGCACGACCAGCACGACGCCGTTGTCGATCACGATGCGGCCGACCAGGCGCGAGGCGCGCCGTTCGAGCACCTCGGCGATGGCGCCCTGCTTGCGCCCGCGCCGGTCCAGGCCGACCACGTTGAGCAGCACGCGATCGCCGTGCAGCACCTTGCGCATCTCGGCCGGGGAAATGTAGACGTCGTCACCGCCGGTGTCCGGGCGCAGGAATCCGAAACCCTCGGCGTTGGCGATGATCGTGCCGGGAATCAGGTCGAGCTTTTGCGCGACGCCGTAGCCGCTGCGGCGGTTCTGCAGCAGCTGTCCGTCGCGCAGCATCGCTGCCAGGCGCTTGCCGAGCGCGTCGATGTCGCGCGGATCGCTGAGGCCAAGGCCTTGCGCCAGCGTCTCGGCGTTCATCAGGGTCGAACTGTCCGACAGGAAGTGCAGGATCGCCTCGCGGCTGGGTATCGGGTTTTCGTAGCGTTCGGCTTCGCGTTGCGCATGCGGATCGGAATGCCGCTGCGCACCGTGGCCTGCCTGACCGCCACGCGACGATTTGCCTGCGCCGGCCGGGCCGCCGGCAGCCGGCCGCGGCGACCGCTTTCCGGGCGCGCCAGCCGTCGGGCGCGCCGCTTTTCCACGCGGCGGCGGTGCCGGCGGCAAGTCCGGCATCCAGCCCGGCAACTTCGTTTTCGGCTTGCCTTTCGGTGCGGTCCTGGAGCGGCGTCTGGTCACTGCAAATTCCTTTCAATCCGGCGTGCAGGGTCGCCCAGCGAGGCGCACAATGCAAGCTGCCGTTGACAGTGCCGCGCCGGGCCGTTATCGTTCGCGGCCCTGCGCAATTCGCAGTATTCCCACGCCTGCCCAGGTGGCGGAATTGGTAGACGCACTAGTTTCA
>DATNFS010000066.1:0-17174 GCA_035606275.1 Rudaea sp. | reverse complement strand
GCTTGAGCATCAGCCAGCTCTTGGCTTCCTTCATGCGCACCAGCGCAAAGGAGCCCTTCAGCTTGATGCCGCGCAACTGGACGCTCAGCTTGCCCTTGGCCATGCCTTCGCGGATCTGCCGTTCGGCTTCATCGCGGTCATGGAACCAGAGGCCATTTTCGTCCGGGCTGTAGACGCCGCAATCCCAGACGATCACTTCGCCGGCGCCATATTGTTTCGGCGGGATCACGCCTTCGAACGAGGCGTAGTCGTACGGGTGGTCTTCGGTCTGCGCGGCGAAGCGCTTCTCGCCGCGTTCGAGCGACGGTCCTTTCGGCACGGCCCAGGACAGCAGCACGCCGTCGCATTCGAGGCGAAAGTCGTAATGCAGCTGGCGCGCCGCGTGCTGCTGCACGACGAACAGCAGCGGCCCGCGCCGCCCCGCGGCCAGCTTTGCTTCCGGCTCGGGGGTGGCATTGAAAGTCCGCTTGGCGGAATACTCGCTGAGGCTGTTGTTGTTCTTGGCCACGGCGGGATTCTAAATGCAAACACCCCGTTTCCGTCCGCCCCGGCGTCCGCCGGAGCGGGCTCCGGGTGCAGGCTCGAACGGCCGAAGTCGAAGGCGCCCGCAACGCTTCGACTTCGACTGTAATGCGAGCTACGCTCAGCGCGAACGGTCGAAGAAACCCACCGGAGACCTACCGAAATGACAGCCACGAGACTGCTTGCCGGCGCCAGCGGCTATGCCTTCAAGGAATGGCAAGGCAGCTTCTATCCCGACAAGATCAAGGCCGAAGACATGCTGGCCTGGTATGCCGAGCGCCTGCCGACGGTCGAGATCAACAACACGTTCTACCGGATGCCGAAGCCGGCCGTGCTCGAGAACTGGTCACAGGCGACGCCGGTGGATTTCCGTTTCGCGATCAAGGCATCGCGGCGCATCACGCACGACGCGCGCATCAAGGCCGACGCGGCCGATTCGGTTGCCTACCTGTATCGCATGCTGGCTTCGCTCGGCGGCAAGCTCGGTGCCGTGCTGTTCCAGCTGCCGCCGAACCTGAAGAAAGACCTGCCTCGACTCGAAGCGTTCCTGCAGATGCTGCCGGACGGACATCGCGCCGCACTCGAATTCCGCAACGACAGCTGGTTCGACGACGAAACCTATGCGTTGCTGCGGCAGGCGAATGCTGCACTGGTATTGTCCGAACGCGAAGACAACGCGGCGCCGCCACTGGTCGAGACCGCCGCCTGGGGCTATGTGCGGCTGCGCCTCGAGAACTATTCAGACGATGATCTGAAGCATTGGGCAGAACGACTCGCAGCGACGAAGTGGAGCGAGACGCTCGTCTACTTCATGCACGAACCGACCGCGCCGGGCTATGCGCGCACGCTGCTCGACATGACATTGAAGATGGCGCGCGAAACGGGTGCGCGTTGAACGTCGGTCGCGAACTTGAGCCTGGGCGTGTCAGGCAACGCTGCGTGCGGGCGCCGTTGCCGCGTGTCGCGTGCGCGCGGAAATCTGTTGTGGCTTGATCAGGTAGACGATCCTGCAGATCGCGCAAAGATGGAAGGTCTGGATCGTCTTGCGATTGCTGGCGTCGGTCGCCGACAGGGAGTACTCGCGCAGATTCTCACTTTCCGAATGGCAGCAGGAACATTGCATGGGAACCTCCGCTTGACGGTAGTGCGACGTTGCGCCTTGTGATGTTCGGAGCGGGGGAAATTTGCTGTAAATTTTCGTTAGTTTGCTGCCGGACGCCCGAGCACGACGAGGGCGATGCCGCCCAATATGGCGACGGCGGCGACCAGCAGGCGCAGCGTCACGTGCTCGTCGAGGAACAGCACGCCGCCGAGGGCCGCGATCACCGGGACGCTCAACTGCACCGTCGCAGCATGGGTCGCCTTGAGCCCCTTCAGGGCCGTATACCAGATTGCATAGCCGACCCCCGAGGTCAGGGCGCCCGAGGCAATCGCGTAGCAGACACCTGCGTGATCGAGCGACGACCACGGCAAGGCGGCGACGGCCAGGGCCACGGCGAATGCCACCGAACGCAGGAAATTCCCGGCGGTCGTGCGCGTTGGATCGCCGGCACCGCGGCCACGCAGCGAATAGACTCCCCAGGCGACACCTGCGCCCAGCATCAGCACCGAGCCCTGCAGCGAGGGCGCCGAGATGCCCGGCAGCATCAGGCCCACGAGGCCGGCGAAGGCAAGCAACAGGCCGACCACCTGGCCCGGCAGGAAACGCTCGCCGCGGTACAGGCCCCAGCCGATCATCGTCGCCTGCACGGCGCCGAACAGCAGCAGCGCCCCGGTTCCGGCAGAAAGGCTGACATAAGCGAACGAGAACGCAACCGCGTACGCAAACAGTACCAGGGCCGACAGCCAGTTCGACCCGTCGACATGCGTACCGGAATCCGTGCGCGCGGCATCGCGCAGGCGCACGATCAGCCACAGGGCGATCGCGCCGGATACGAGGCGGATCGTCGTGAAGCTGGCCGCGTCGATTGGCGTGTTGCGCAGCGCCAGGCGGCACAGCAGCGAGTTGCCGGCGAACGCGATCATGGTCAGCACGACGAGCACGAAGAGGCGTGCGCGCGACATCAGGCCGCCCGCCCCGGCGTGCAACGATGGGAAAGCCACACAGCTCGACGCATTGGCATCGCGGCTCGGGAAGCGGACCAGCGGCCGATACTAAGAGTTGCGCGGACCGGAAGGAAGGTGCCGCGTACCTTTCATGGCGCGAAGGATGATATGGCGGCGCAAAGTCGCCTGGAACAGCGCCCGTGCGGTCGGCGATAGACCGGATGGCCCCGATTTCGGTCCACCCGAAACAGCAACGCCCGCCGGCTCCCGGCGGGCGTTTGCCGCATCAATGCACCGCGCTTGCGGATTTCGCGGCGGCTGGCGCCGCGCGGCGGCGCGGCGCCGGCTTCTTCGCGCCATTGACGGCCTTTCTTGCTGCCGCCGTCACCTTCTTGACGGCCGGCGAATTGCGCCGCTTGCGCCATTCACGCACGGCGAACCACGCCGCGCCGGCGACGACGATCACGGTCGCGTAGGGGTGGCGCGTCACCAGGTTCGGCTTGTCGCGCATTCTCCTTGCCATCGCCCTGGCGCCGCTGGCGATCTGTTCCTGTGTCGATGCGGCGATTTCCTGCGCGCTCTGTGCATACGGAGCGGCGGCCGAGCGCACGACGCGAGTCGCATCCTGGGCGGCGTCGCGCAACGTCTCCGCGGCAAGCATCAGCTGCTTGCGTACTTCTTCCTCATGGAACGAATTGCGCAGTTGCGAGCCCCGTTCGCCTATGTTCCGGGCAATTGCGGCGAGATTTTTGGTGGCGCTGGACAACGGCGCAATGATCGATCGGGTATCCATGGCTTTCTCCGAAAAGTTGCGGGCGCTGCGGATGCGATGTGTCCGCTCGAGGTCTGCCGCTTGCTTGCCGACGCAGTCTTGTCGGAAAAGCTGCTGCAAGTCCGCATCTTACGTGGTGCACTTGAACGCAATGCAAACGCGGCGGCGGAGCGATATCCGGTCCGGATCGATTCAGACGGCATTCATGGCGATGAACCGATTGGCCGTGCAATCGATGTGCGCACGCGAAACGATCAGGGCAACTCGCGCGATGCACGTGGCGCTATTTCGCGACGCGCAGATGCGCAGGCCAGTCGCGATAGTTGAACACCTGACCGTTGCGGCGGACATTGGCGATCGCCGCGAGGTCGACGTCGCCGTAAACCCACTGCGCGGCATCGAGCGTGCCGGCGGCCAGCACGCCGTCGTCGGGAAAGCCGCGGTCGACCGGCGTATAGATCGCGGCCGCGCCGACGTTGACATCGACGGCGGGCGACCACGGTGCTGCGCCGACGGTCGAGGACTGCACGACGTAGCACTGGTTTTCGAGGGCGCGCGCCTGGCTGCCGATGCGCACGCGCCAGTAGCCGGCGAGCGTGTCGGTGCAGCTGGGCACCAGGATCAGGTCGGCGCCCATCTCGACCTGGCGCCGCGCGATCAGCGGAAACTCGCTGTCATAGCAGACGGCGATCGCGATGCGCCCGAGTTCGGTGTCGAACACGCGCACCTCGTCGCCGGCCTGGATCAGCCATTGCTCGCTCTCGAAGCGCGTCATCTGCAGCTTTTCCTGGAACTGGCTGCGGCCATCGGGATGGAACAGATAGGAACGGTTGCGATAGCCATCGCCGACACGCACCGGAAAACTGCCGGCGCAGACGTAGATCCCGTGTCGTTGCGCCTGCGCGCAGAACAGGTCGAGGAATTGCGCCAGCACGGTCTGCAACGCCGGCAGCTGGGCCGGCAGCGAGGCGTGGATCTGCGCAGGGAACAGCGAGGCCAGTTCCATGCTGAAGTATTCGGGAAACAGCAGCAGTCGCGCACCGTTGCGCACCGCGTCGTCGACCCAGTGCGAGATCTTGGCCTCGTAGCGCGGCCAGTCGCCAAGGAATTCGATCGGATATTGCGCCGTGGCGATGCGGAAGGGCTGCGTCATTCGCCGGGATCCTTCTGCAGCGCCTTGGTCCAGAAGCGCATCGTCTTGGCACTCGGCTCGGCCTGGTCGACGTCTTTCCAGACGTAGCTTGTCTCCAGCTGCGGCTGTTCGGTGTAGCCGAAGCGCTGCCAGACCGCGTTCAACGGCACATAGTCGGATGGGCGCAGCGGATGATCGGCGGGGCGGCGCACACCGCAAAAAGTGCATAGCGTGATGCCCGGCAGTTCGGCAGCGTGCTGCTCGCGCGCCTGGAACAGGTGCTTGTAGATGCCGCGCCCGCGGTAGTCCCTGCGCAGCACCGATTCGCCGCAATAGAACACCGTACTGACGTCGTAGCCTTGCTCGACGAAAGGTTTCTGGAACTCCGCCGTTTCGTCCTGCATCGGCAGGCCGGTCGATGCGCCGATCAATTCAATGCCGTGGTAGACCAGCACGGCGAGGCTGCGCGGCGACTTGACGTAGGTCTGCAGGTACTTGCGCTCGTAGTCCTCGTCGCCGTCGTAGAGGTACGGAAACTCGCGGAATACCTCGATGCGCAGGCGCGCCAGATCGTCCACGACCGCGGCGATGCCGGCGCCGGTGAGGCGCTTGAAAGTGAAGGTGCTCGAGGCAGTCATTCTGGGATGGAAGGCAGAGAGACAAAAGATTGGACCACGGAGAACACGGAGATGAGCATTTTAATGCAGGTGGACGTCGGATCCCCCTTCGGCCGCGGCTTCAGAGTCGTGTTCCAGTGACAGGACCCGAGCATCGGACGGCGGCAAACGCTAGGCAGTATTGCTTCGGTCTGCCTCCGTGTTCTCCGTGTTCTCGTGGTCCAATCTTTTCTTTTTTCGAGCCTAGCTCACCTGCGCGATCCAGTCCTGCAGGTTGTAGTAATTGGTGATGCGCGCGACCTTGCCGTCGCGCACGTCGAAGAACGCGCCGGCCGGCAGCCGGTATTTCTGTCCGTGCGCCGGCGGCAGGCCCGGATCGCTGGCGAGGTATTGGCCGTTGACGACGAACTCCGCGGCAGCGCGCGAGCCGTCGTCGTTCGCGAACACGACCATGTCGGTCAGGTGTTCCCTGTAGGCGCCGTTCATGCGTTGCATGAACGCGCGGAAGGCCACCTTGCCGATTTCGCGTCCACCCTGATTGACGTCGTGGATGACGTCGTCGGTCAACAGGCTCTCGAATGTCTGCATGTCGCCGGCGTTGAATGCAGCGTAGTACCGGGTGATCAAGTCGATCGTGGCGTGTTGCGACATTTTTGGCGTCCTTCGGAAGGTCCGTGCAAGATAGGTTCAATGAGTCGGCATTCAAGCAGTCGCCTGCCCGGTCCGGGACTTGCGCACCGGCCGAGGTTGCCGGCATCGACCTTCCCGCTGCCGTCGTCCTTGAAGAAGCGCCGCTCCAGGCGGTCGCGTCCGGCCCGGTGAATTGCCGGTCGCAAGTGACCTAGAACGAGTCGCCGCCGGCCGAGATCGCTTCCTCGAGACGGTCGCCGAGCGGCCCGATCTCTCCGATCAGGCGATCGAGTTCGGCCGGCGTCAGCAGTTCGTACGGCCGGTTCTCGCACAGGTGCAGGTACGGCGAGCCGTCCAGGTCGCTGACCGCGAGGAAAGCGACGCGCTGCTCCCAGTTGAAGCGCAGGCAGCGCTTGGCATCGACGCCGGTCAGCGGTCCGATCGGCGTCGACACGCGCAGGTACTTGCGGCCGTCGTCGCCTTCGAGCTCGGCGAAGTACAGGCCCTGGTGGCGCTTGCCGCCTTCCATCAACAGATCGAAACTGATCAGGTAAGGATCGTTGATGCGCAGCTGGCGCTGCGCCGTAATGTAGGAGCGGACTTCTTCGAAGGATTGCACAGGCGTCTCCAATGGCTGGCGCCTATGCTAACGTGCCGGGCCGATGACGCAAGCCCAAGTTGCAAAACCCGAACACACCGCGATCCGGCGCGTGATCGCCGCGGTCCCGCGCGGCTGCGTGGCCAGCTACGGCGAAATCGCCGCGCGCGCCGGCCTGCCGGGCCGCGCACGGCTGGTCGGACGCGTGCTCGCCGACGCCGGTCCCGCCGCGAAACTGCCCTGGCACCGGGTCTTGCGCTCGGATGGCCGCTTCGCTTTCGCGCCGGGCAGCCGTGGTTTTCGCGAGCAGCGCGCGCGCCTGCTCGAAGAGGGCGTCGCCGTGGCCAATGGACGCGTCGACCTCGCCCGTTTTGGCTGGCAGCGCAACCTCGACGCCGAGTTGTGGGCGATGCGCTGAGCGTGACGCACGTCACGATCTGCAAACAGCGAATTCCGGCGTATTCAGACCGGTCGTCTGCGCCTTGACGCCTGTCGTCCCTTGCCTGTCCGTGCGCCGGCCGATTTTGCGTAAAGACAGAAGTTGCGCGGCGGTGCGGACGCCGCCGCGAGCGGAGCCGGCATGCAGCTTCGAGCGCGAAGTTCGGTCCGGCGACGGTCGATCGTTGCGTCAGGGGACTGCGACCATGGCGGGAGGGAGAAGGGCAAGATGACTGCATCGAAAGGAGTGTCGCGGGCTGCGCGAAGCGTATTTGCACTGTCGCTGTCGGCACTGTGCGCGTATTCGCACGCCGCGGCGTTGAGCCATCTTCCGGATCCGATGTTCCACGACGGAATGGAAGGTCCGATCGCCGGGCCGTTCAACGATGCCGATGCGGCGCGCTTTCTGGCGCAGGCCACGTTCGGTCCCACCGATGCGGACATCGCGGATCTTCGCGCGCGCGGCTACCAGGCATGGATCGACCGGCAGATGGACGCGGTGCAGACGCCGCCGTCCTCGCAACTGGCGTACTACACCTGGGTATCGAAATCGATTGCATCGGGCGGGCTGGGCGAAAACACCGGCTACAACAACATCGTCGAAGCCTGGTTCCTCGGCGCGCTCGGTGGGCCGGACCCGCAGTTTCCGGCCAACGCCGCGATGAACCATACCGACCAGCTGCGCCAGCGCGTCGCATTCGCGCTGAGCGAGATCTTCGTCATCTCCGATCAGAACACGCTGATCGACCAGCACCCCGACGGGCAGGCCTACTTCTACGACATCCTCAGCAACAACGCGTTCGCCAACTTTCGCACCCTGCTCGAGCAGGTGACGTTGAGCCCGGCGATGGGCGTCTACCTCAACATGCAGGGCAATCCACGCGCGAACCTGAGCCAGAACCTGCACCCCGACGAGAACTACGCGCGCGAGATCAACCAGCTCTTCAGCATTGGCCTGGTCATGTTGAACGACGACGGCACGCCGCAGCTGGACAGTTTCGGCAAGCCGGTTCCGACCTATGACCAGGCGGTGGTCACTGCGTTCGCGCATGTCTTCACCGGCTGGAACTGGGCCGACTGCACGACCGGAGGATTCAAGTCCTGCGGCTACCACGGGCTCGATTTCCAGCTGCCGATGATCGCGCCGACTCCCTACACCTACCACGACAACGGCACCGACCCTGCGAACGACATCGCCTGCAAGCAGCTGCTCCACTATCCGACGGCGGCCAACAGCGGAGCCTGCGGCGGTGCCGGCGCCAAGGGCACGCTCTCCAGCGGAGGCACGCCGGCAACGGACCTGGCCTTCGCGCTCGACAACATCTTCAACCATCCGAACGTCGGCGTGTTCATCGGCAAGCAGCTGATCCAGCGCCTGGTGACGAGCAATCCCAGTCCGGAATACGTGCAACGCATCACGGCCGTGTTCAACAACGACGGCTTCGGCGTGCGCGGCAATCTGGGGGCGGTCGTCAAGGCGATCCTGCTGGACCCGGAAGCACGCTACGGCCAGTTCCAGGATCCCGAGGTTTTCGGCAAGCTGCGCGAACCGCTGTTGCGCATCACCCATTTCTGGCGTGCGATGGGCGCGCGCCACCAGTGCGGCGGCGCCGGCTACGTGAACGGTGATTACGCGAACGCGCCGTATCGCTACGCGGGCTACGACCTTGCCTACGGCACCAATGACACGATCTACGGCAACGGCGTCGGCCAGGCGCCGATGAAGGCCGACACCGTATTCAACTTCTTCAAGCCTGGTTACGTGCCGGGCGGCGAGATGGCGGCCGCCGGCCTGCTGGGTCCGGAGTTCCAGATCAATACCGACACGTTGATCAGCAATTCGACCAACGCGATCTTCGATTTCTACGGACCCGGCTTCGACATCAGCGACGCGCCCGCCTGCAGCGGATATGGGCCGCCCGGGGAAGTCGCGGTCGATCGTTCTTCCGACATCGCCTTGCTTACCGCCAACGGCAACGCGGCGCTGATCGACCGCTACAACAGGTTGTTCATGTCGGGCCAGATGTCGCCGTTCATGCGCCAGACGTTGCTGACCTACCTGAACTCGCTCGGCGGCAGCAGCAAGCAGCGCGTCAATGCGCTGTTGATGCTGATCCTGACGTCTCCCGAATACATGATCCAGAAATAGGGCCGGCCATGAGACCTGATCGCCGCAAGTTCATCCGCCAGACCCTGGCCGCCGCCCTCGGCGGTGCCAGCGCGTATTCCGCCCTGGGCAACCTGCAGCTGCTGCAGGCTGCAACGCGCGCGTCGGGTTATTCGTTTTCCGACTACAAGGCGCTGGTTTGCGTATTTCTGTACGGCGGCAACGACGGCTTCAACACGGTCGTGCCCTACACGCCGGCCGCGTTCAACAGCTTCTACGGCGGTGGCGGCGTGCTCAAGCCGGTACGGCCGCAACTGGCGTTGAGCGGCGCCGCCGATCTGGGCTATTCGACGCTGCACGCGTTGAACGCGACGGCAACCTCCGGCGACGGCATCCAGTACGCGCTGCACCCGCAGATGCCGGAGCTGGCGGCGCTGTTCAACCAGGCGAACAGCCCGCTCGCCATCATGGCCAATGTCGGCACGCTGGTCGGGCCGGTGACGCAGAACCAGTACCTGAACACGAATCCGAACCTGCCGCCGCAGTTGTATTCGCATTCCGACCAGGCCGCCTACTGGCAGTCTTCGCCGCCGAGCAACACGCCGACGACCGGCTGGGGTGGACGCATCTGCGACATGGTCATGAGCGCCAACTCCTCGTCGGTGCCGATGCTGATGTCGCTGTCGGGGCAGGATGCTTTCGTGCGCGGATCGGGCATCGACGGCTACATCATGAACGCCCAGGATCCGTTGCAGGTCGGATTTCCCGGCACGCTCAAGCCTACTTTCAACGCGCTGTACGCGGCCGGCACGCAGGCGAACGTGCTGGAACGCACTTACGCGGCGACCATGAATCACGCCTCGTCGACCGCGCAGACGGTCATCAACACCCTGGCTCCCGCGCGGCCACAGCCGTCTGCGGGAAATCCGAACCCGCCGCAGCTGTTCGACAGTTTCTTCACCGGCGCCACGGGTTTCAATCTCGACAGCCAGCTGCAGACCGTGGCGCAGATGATCTGGGCTGCGGTGACGACACCGGTCGCCGGACTGCACCGCCAGGTATTCTTCGTGAACGCCGGCGGCTACGACACGCACAGCGACGAGCTCAATCAACACACGGCCTTGTTGCCGGTGCTGTCGCGCGCGCTGGCGAGCTTCTACAACGCCTTGAACAGCATCGACATCACGCTTCCGAGCGGGCCCACCACGCTGGCCAGCGTCGCGACCGCGTTCACCGCGTCGGATTTCGGCCGCTCGATGACGACGAACAACGGCGGCACCGATCACGGCTGGGGTTCACATCATTTCGTCATCGGTGGCGCCGTGCAGGGCGGGCAGTTCTTCGGCAACGGCTGCGGTTTCGACATTTCGCTCGCCGGACCCGCCTACGGCCTGGTCATGCCCAGCCTGACGAATCCGACGCCATCGAGTTATGGCGTCCCGTCGCCGAACCTCAACGATCCCGGCGACGGCAACGGCCGCATCATTCCGACCACGTCGGTCGACCAGTACGCGGCGACGCTGGCGCATTGGTTCGGTCTGGGCGACAGTGACATCAACCTGATCTTCCCGAACCTCAGCAATTTTTCCGCTTCACCAAGCTATGATCCGGCGCACGGCTACATGAAGTTTCTCGGCACTGCCTGACGACACGCTCAAGCACGTCACGATGAATCCGCAAATCGGTTCGTTCACCCGCGCCGCTTCGGCGGCGCTGCTCGCGCTGGCATCGTTGCTGTGCAGTCCCGATGTTGCCGCCACGCAATGGTTTGTGCAGTCCGGCGGCTCGCAGGTCGCGTTTTCGCCGCAGTTCCTCACGATCCAGGCCGGCGACACGGTCACGTTCCTCAATCTGGGCGGCTATCACAACGTCGTTGCGGACGACGGCTCCTTTCGCTGTGCGCACGGTTGCGACGGCGACGGCGAGGGCGGCAGCGGCAATCCCACTTCCGACCTGTGGTTCGCGACCGTCGCGTTTCCCGCGCCGGGCACGGTCGGTTATTTCTGCGAGCCACACGGGTCACCCGGTAGCGGCATGTTTGGAACCATCATCGTGCAGGCACCCGCGACGCCGGCAACGCCCGCGCCGATCGGCGGCCTGGCGCTCGATGCATTGCTCGGCGCCGTTCTGGCCGTGCTTGCCGCGTGGGGCCTGCGGCGGAAGCGTGCGCGGCATCCGCCGGTCGGAACCTGAGCATCCCGTCGTTTCCGCCGCTCGTCCGCCACGTTGCGGGACTCAGCGGGCAGTGCGAAACCAGCCGGCGACGCTGAGGCGCTCGCGCGCCGCCGGCAACACCTCGTGTTCGAAATCCGCACTGAGAAACAGCACCAGCCTGCCGTCGCGCGGATAGATGTCGAGGTGCGCATCCGGCACGGCCGCGTCGAGATACAGCCGCAGCGCGCCGCCGTCGGCGTCGTGCCAGGCAAGATTGAGATACAGCACCGACGACAGCACGCGTGCGTCGTCGTCGCGAAAGCGATCCTGGTGCCGCGCGTAATGCGCGCCCGCGGCATACAGCGCGTAATGTGCCTCGAACCCGTCCATGCCGAGCAGCAGGCGCCGGTTGAGCGAGCGGCGCAGGGTCTCCATCGCGGTCCAGTAGGCCGACTCCGCTGCCGTCAGTTCCTCCGGATCGAACCAGCGCGTGTGGTCGCCGCGCATGCGGCTGTCGACCTGGCGATCGCCGGCATGGCCGACCCCCGCGGGCCGCAGCTGGTTGCGCGCATGCAGCGCAATGCACTCACCGGCAAGCGCGGCAGTGGCATCGGCGTCGAGGAAGTTCTCGACGACGCAATAGCCACGACGCTCGAGATCGGCGCCGACGTGCGCGGGCAGGGTGGAATCGGGCATCATTGGCCGCAAGCATAACCGACGAGCTTCACACCTCATGCCAAAGATACCCCCGGTCACGCTCGCGCTGCTGGTTGCGAACATCCTCGTCTTCCTGCTGCAGTCGGCGGGCGGCGAAAGCATGCTGGTGCACTTCGCATTGTGGCCGCTGGGTCCGTCGCAGCCGGCCCAGCTCGCCGACGGCAACATGGTCCAGGTCGGATTCCAGCCGTGGCAGATCCTGTCGTATGCATTCCTGCACGGCGGTATCACCCACATCGCGTTCAACATGTTCGCGTTGTGGATGTTCGGCGGACCGGTCGAGACGGCGCTCGGCGCGCGGCGCTTCGTGTTCTTCTACTTCGCCTGCGTGATCGGCGCGGCTTGCGCACAACTTGCCGTGATCGCATTGTTTCAGCCGGACCAGTTCTATCCGACCGTCGGCGCGTCGGGCGGCGTGTTCGGCCTGCTGCTCGCGTTCGCGATGTTCTATCCGCAAGCGCGATTGGCGCTGATCTTCATTCCGATTCCGGTGCCGGCACCGATCTTCGTCGTCGGCTACATGATCGTCGAGCTCTTCCTCGGCATCACCGGCACGCAGGCCGGTGTTGCGCATTTCGCCCATCTTGGCGGTGCGATCGTGGGTTTCGTGCTGATCCAGTACTGGCGCGCGCAGTCTCGTCCAGGCAGCCGGTAACGCTGCGGCGGGCGCCAGTCGGCGTGCGGCTGGAGGCTGGCCGGGCTCAGGCCCGCCTTACGGTTGCCGGAAGACCACGCCGCCCTTCATGACGAAGCGCACCCGCTGCAGCACCTCGATATCCTGCAGCGGATCGCCCGGAACCGCGACGATGTCGGCGTAACGGCCGGCGGCGAGCCGGCCGATGTCGTGTTCCCAGTCGAGCAATTTCGCGGCGTTGATCGTGCCGGCCTGGATTGCGGCGAGCGGGCTCATGCCGTACTGCACGAGCAGCGCGAACTCGCGCGCCTGCGTGCCGTGCGGAAACGGTCCGACGTCCGAGCCGAGCGCGACCGGCACGTGTGCGGCAAGCTGCACCTTGAATTGCCCGACGTGATAGGCCTGAATGGCGCGATAGCGTTCGGCCGCCTGCGGCGTGGCCGCGTGTGCGGCGAAGTATTCCAGCACGCTGAAGGTCGGCACGGCGAAGATGCCGCGGTCGCGCATCAGCTTCATCGTGTCGGTGCCGAGCTGGTAGCCATGATCGATCGACGCGACGCCGGCGCGCGCGGCGTAGCCTGCGCCCGGTTCGCCGGTCGCATGCACGGCGACGTGCCGCCCGGTGCGCGCGGCCTCGTGCACGGCAACGCGCAGTTCGTCCTCGCTGAACTGGTACGGCGTCGAGAACACGCCCTCGGCGATGTGGTCCTTGCCGGTCTGGTAGATCTTGATGAAGTCCGCGCCGAGCTTGACCTGTTCGCGGATCGCCGCGACGAGTTGTTCGGCGCTGTTCGCCTGGGTCGCGTTCGGCAACGCATGCTGTTCGGGATTCAGGCCGATCGCGTCCTCGTGTCCGCCGAGGATGTCGATCGCGTTGCCGCTGATGCGCAGGCGCGGGCCGGGAATCTCGCCGCGATCGATCGCATCGCGCACGGCCGTGTCGGCCGCACCGGCACCTTCGGTGCCCATGTCGCGCTCGGCCGTGAACCCGGCGAGCAGGTCGTCGCGGGCAGCCAGCGTTGCCCGGATCGTGCGCTCGGCCACCGATTCGTTGAACGTCTGTTCGGCTTCGCCGCCGGGATGCAGGAACAGGTGTACGTGCGCGTCGATCAGGCCCGGCAGCAGCGTCGTGTCGCCGAGGTCGATCATGCGCGCGTCGGCCGGATGCTCGACCTTGCTGCCGGCAGCAACGATGCGCTCGCCGCGCACGAGTATTTCGCCCGGCGCGATCAACCGGCCGCTATCGACGTCGAGCATGCGCGCAGCGTGCAACACGACCGGCGCCGGCGCGGATTCATGTGCGTGTGAAAATGGCGCCAGCAGTGCGCCTGCTGCAAACAGGGACGCTCGGAAATATGTGGCGGCATCGAACACGGTTGTTTCTCCGTCTGAAGGCAAGACAATTTCCGTTCGCGTCGAACCTTTCGACGGCTCATTGATGAACTCCGCTCGCGCAGCGGGCGAAGGCGAAATGTCTCCGTACCCTGCACCTTCGGCGCTTCGCGTCGCAGGCTGTCCCGAGACTGGCGAAGGCCAAGCGCGAACGACGGCCATCCACCTTTGCAACGCCATCGGCCCGATTCGACGCAGCGCCAGCACCAAGCCTCTCAACGCAGCGACAGAAAATCGCCGCTGCAGACGAAGCGCACGGCGTCAAGGCGCAGCAAGGCGCGCGGCAATGCCTCATGCAGCGCCGCCAGTTGCTGCGCCACGGCAGCGATTTCGTCGGGACGCACGGCCGGGTTGACGCGCGCGAGAGCGGCGAGGCGATCGTGTTCTGCGCCGAGCTCGAGTTGTGCGGCGTCGAGTGCGGCGGCAATCTCGATGTCGGCCTGCGCGCGTGCCAGTTCTTCGCAGCGCTTGAGCATCGGCGGCACCAGCGTGAGCAGGAACTTGCGGTAGCGCGCCACTTCCGGCGAACGTTCGGCGGCACGTGCCAGCGCGGTCCTGCCGGGACGCCAGTCGTTGCGCGGCGCGAGCTTCGTATCGACCGCGCAACGTATCGGCAGCGGCGGCAGGAAACGCTGCGCCTGCAGGTTCGACGGGGCGACCGGCTCGAGCACGAACAGACACTGCAGCACGGCGCTGCGCGGCGGCAGCGCCTCGTCGATGAGGAAGGCGGCGTTGCCCAGTTCGCTGCCCAGCAGCAGGTCGATCGAACCGGTCACCATCGGATGATCGGCGCCGAGAAACTGCAGGTCTTCGCGCACGAGCGCGGTGGCGCGGTCGAACGTGACCTGCTGCGGCCCGTCGCGCAGGCCCGGAAAGCCGTCGGTGCTGAGGTATTCCGGATCGAGCAGGTAGGTGCGCTTGCCCTGGTCTTCGTTCTCGACGCCGAACTGTTCGAACAGGCGCAGCACGAAATCCTCGGCGGAGCGGTCGGCGTCGGCTGCTGCCAGCGCGCGGTACAGCAGTTGCAGGCGCGCCTCGCGCTGGCTGGCCAGTTCCAGCAGGCGGTCGCGACCCTGCTGGATCAAGGCCGACAACTCGGCATGCGCGGCTCGTGTCTCGGCGACGATCGAGTCGATCTCGGCATCGGTGTCCTCGCCGCCGCGCGCATGCTCGACGGCCATGCCGATCAGTCGTTCACCGAAACGCTTGTACAACTCGCGGCCGTCAGCCGGGCTGCTGTGCAGTGCGTCGAGGCCGGCGTCGTACCAGCGCAGCACCGCCTGCTGCGCGCTGCCCGGCACGACGGCCACGTGAATGTGGATGTCGCCGCGCTGGCCGATGCGGTCGAGCCGGCCGATGCGCTGTTCGAGCAGGTCCGGATCGAGCGGGAGGTCCCACAGGATCAGATGGTGCGCGAACTGGAAATTGCGGCCTTCCGAACCGATCTCGGCGCACAGCAGCAGGCGCGCACCATCGGCTTCGGCGAACCAGGCGGCGTTGCGGTCGCGCTGCACGATCGACATCGCTTCGTGGAAGCGCGCGAGCTTGACGGTACTGCGCGTGCGCAGCGCTTCTTCGAGCGCGATCACCTTGGCCTGGCTGCGGCAGATCAGCAGGAATTTCTCGGTCGCGCGGCTTTCGACCAGCTCGATCAGCCAGGCCACGCGCGGGTCATTGGCATAGTCCAGGGCCAGCGCCGCCGGCGGCTGCTGCGCGTCGGACAGGAATTCGGCCAGCAGATGCTGGCGGAAATCGTCGCTGAACCCGGCACCGCCGAGTTCGACTAGGTGGGCGATGCGCTGCGGAAAACCGCCGACCGTCGCGCGCCGGCTGCGGAACATCACGCGCCCGGTGCCGTGCCGATCGATCAGTGCGTCGAGCACCGCGCTGGCGGCGCTGTCGTCGTTGCCGGCCACGGCGAGCGCGCCGACGAGCGAGACGTCGTCGCGCAGCAGCGTGGCGACGGTCATCTGCTCGGTATCCGGCAGCACTTGCCCGGCCTGCAGTTTTTCCACGATATGGGACAGGCTGGCGTAGCCTTCGGATTCGCGCTGGAAACGCTCGAGGTCGCTGTAACGCGCCGGATCGAGCAGGCGCAGGCGGGCAAAATGGCCGGTGCGGCCGAGCTGTTCCGGCGTCGCGGTCAGCAGGATCAGGTTCGCGGTCGCCTGCGCGTGGCGCTCGATCAGCGCGTAGTCGCGGCTGACGGCATCGGGGCTCCAGGCCAGGTGATGCGCTTCGTCGACGATGAGCAAGTCCCACCCCGCGGCCAGCGCCTGCGCGCCGCGGCGCGGCGAGTCGCGCAGGAAGGCCAGGTCGACGATCACCAGTTGTTCGTCGAGAAACGGATTGCGCCCGTCGCCGGCCAGTTCTATCGCCTCGCAGCGTTCTTCGTCGAAGACCGAGAACTGCAGGTTGAAGCGGCGCAGCAGCTCGACGAACCACTGGAACACCAGCGTTTCCGGCAGCACGATGAGCGCACGGTCGATGCGCCCGCCGGCGAGCAGCTGGGCGAGGATCATGCCGGCCTCGATGGTCTTGCCCAGACCGACTTCGTCGGCGAGCAGAACGCGCACGGGACGGCGTCGCGAAACGACTTCGGCGATACGCAGCTGGTGTGGAATCAGGTCGATGCGCGCCGACAACAGGCCCCACGCCGGTGAACGCCGCGCCTGGGCGCGATGCGCGAGCGCGGCGGCGCGAAAATCGAATCGCTCCGGCGCATCGACGCGGCCGGCGATCAGGCGTTCGTCGGCCTTCGACAGATCCTGGACGTCGTCCAGTTCGCCCTCGGCCAAGGTATCGCCCGCGCCGAAATAGCGCAGCACGCCATTGTCGGACTCGACACGCTCGACGACGAAGTTGCGGCCGCTGCCGGCAACCTTGTCGCCGGCGCGGAACTGCGCGCGTTGCAGCGGTGCCGCGTGCGTGGCATAGGCGCGCACCGTGCCGGTCGCCGCGAACGCCACCTGCACCGTGCGATGTTCGACGCGCAGCACGGTGCCGAGCCCCAGCTCGGGTTCGGCCAGCGAGAGCCAGCGCTGTCCCGGTGAAAATGCCATGGTGCGAATTCTAGCGGTTTGAGGTGATCGCAGCGACGTTCACAAAATTGTATCGACAAAGCGTGTGGAGTATGAGTCCGCTAGTCCGCTTGCCTCCGGATACGGCTCGCCGGAGGCTCAATGCACGGTCGAAACAAGGCAAATTGCGCCCGCTCCGTGCAATACTTTCGCTCGCCAGGTTACCCATTGGGTGTAATGTCAAGACATGTTCGGAAAATTTCTCGCGATCCTAGGTGCAAATCTTCTGAAGGGGGATTGGGACCTAGTCTTGGCGCACATGAATATTCTATGCGCGTCGCTTGAACGCTTCCCCAACTACGCACCTTCTCTTGTCGCGCAATGTCTATTGGTCT
>DATNFS010000065.1:0-2022 GCA_035606275.1 Rudaea sp. | reverse complement strand
GGGCTGCCGTTGATGTTGCGGTCGAGCGTGGCGCCGGTGACCGCGATTGCGTCCGCCGAATCGGCGCCCGGTCGAGCGACGGCGTATTGCATCGGCTGGCCATGGTTGTCGAGGCGGCTGACCGACAGCAGCCAGCGCCAGTGGCCCCGGTGGTCGCCCATGTGCGTCGCGAAGCGGTTGCCGTCGTAATGGCCGCCCGCGCCATAATCGTCGCGGAAAGCCTGCGAGAAAAACTGCGCGTCCGCACCCGCGGTGAAATCATCCGGCAGCCGCGTATCGATCAGCACCGTGGCGCCGCTCGAGTTGCCGGGATACAGCGCGGAGTACGGCCCGTACAACACTTCCACCGACCCGATCGACTGCGGCGACACCATGCCCCAGCGCGGCGCGCCGTTCCAGCCATTGGTCATCAGGTTGGAGAGCAACAAGCCGTCGGCATACACCAGGCTGCGCGCGCTCTGCAGGGTGCCCGCGTCACGGCTGCTGATGATGGCGTTGGGATCGCCGATGTAGCGCTGGCGCACCTGCAGGTTGGGGAAATAGCGCAGCACGTCGGCGCTGTCGGCGACGTTCTGCTTCGCCAACTGCGTGCGCGCCTTGCGCACGCTGACACCGGAAGGGCTGGCGGGCAGTGGCGCCGCCTCGACGTTGATGGTCGGCAACGTCTGGAGTGGTGTGGCAGCGGGCGCCATGGCGGACACCGCGGCAGCAGCCAGGAGAAAACCCGCGAACAAGGACGCGCCCCATACAAGTGAGAACCGTTCTCATTTTAAGCAGGCGCGTCCGCACGGCAATGCGACAAATTGTCGCAGCGCGATCGTCAGGTGCCGTCGGCGCGTTCGTGCACCGGACGCTTGCCGAGCTTGCGCTGCAAGGTGCGGCGATGCACGCCCAGCCGGCGCGCGGTTTCCGAAATGTTGCCGCCGCATTCGTGCAGCGTGCGCTGGATGTGTTCCCATTCCAGCCGGCGCAATCGCAACGGCGATTCGGGCAGTCCGGCCGCCTCGGCAAGCTCCGCATCGCCGTCGTCCAGCAATGCGCGCACCACGGCGTCGGCATCGACCGGCTTGGCGAGATAGTCGTACGCGCCACGCTTGATCGCCTCGACCGCCGTCGCGATCGAAGCGTAGCCGGTCAACAACAGGATGCGCAGCGACGGCACTTCGGTACGCAGGACGGGAATCAAGGCAAGCCCGCTGTCGTCGCCCAGCTTGAGATCGACGACCGCGTAGCGGGGTTGTTGCTCGCGAACGCACTCCAACGCCCCGGCGGCATCACCGGCAACCGTCACGTCGAAACCGCGTGTTCGCAAGGCACGCGCCATCACACCGGCGAAGATGGCGTCGTCTTCCACCAGCAGCAGGCGGCCCATGCCCAAGGCGTTCGCCGTCGTCACGCGCGCCCTGCCAAGGGCAGCGTCACGCGCACGCGGGTACCGCCGGCATCGCTCTGTGCCTGCAACTCGCCGTGCATGCGTTCGACGGTCGAGCGCGCCAACGCCAGCCCGATCCCGAGTCCGTCCGGCTTGCTGCTGGCGGCCGGCAGGCTGACGGCCCGGGTAGCGGAAAGACCATCGCCATGGTCGCCGATCACGAATTGCACGCGTCCGCCGTCGACGGTCGCAGCCAGCGTCACCGCGTGCGAGCCGTTCTGCCGCGATGCGTCCAGGGCATTCTGCAGCAGGTTGAGCAACGCATGGTCCAGTCCCGGCTGGACCGAAATCGGCCGGTCGCGCAATTCCGGTGCGACGTCCATCGACAGCTCGGCGTCGGGCCGCAGCAGGCGAAAGCGGTCGGCGCTGTCGCGCACGTAATCGCCAAGGGTGGTCGCACGGGTAGTGCCGGCGAGTTGCTGGCGGCCGTACTCGACCATGCCGCGCAGGATGTCACGGCATCGATCGACCTCGCCCGTCATCACGCCGACGTCCTCGCGCAGCGCCGCGTCGCCCTCGCGACCCCGTTCGAGTTCGGGCAACAAGGTGCGCAGCGTGGACAGCGGCGTGTTGAGCTGGTGCGCCGCGTC